>NZ_JBFRFE010000279.1:0-5322 GCF_052114665.1 Stenotrophomonas sp. 2YAF22
CTGCAGGGTGTACCGGTCCAGTGCGCCGTCATCATCGGCCAGCGGCTGGCGGTGGAACTGCAGGCGATAATGGCCCTCGCCCACGCGCACTTCAGTGCCATCGGCAGCCAAGGCGGCGGCGTCGGGCAGCAGCAGCCCGCCCAGGTCGCTGTAGGCGCCGGCAACATCGGCGAAACCATAATCGGCCAGTTCATCCACCCGCTGCATCGCATAGACATGCGGCAGATACGGGCGCGCGGGGCTGCGGCCGTTGCTCAGATCGGTCACCCCGGCCTGCGGCAGGTGGTACTGCTCGCGCAGCGCGGCAACACCCAGCGACTCGCTGGCCACCTGCAGGCAGCACACCGTGCGCTTGCCTTCACGGTCGAGGATGGCGAAGCGATCACCACGGGTTGCGGCCTGCGGCAGCATCGCGAACGCCAGGTTGCGCTGCGCCGGCTGGTAACCGGCTTCGGTCTGCAGGTTGCGCCAGCCACCAAATACCGGCGCTTCGGCCGCCGGCGCTGGCGTCGGTTCGGCAGCCATGGCTGCCACTGCCATGCAGAGCAACGACAGCACTGCCGTCGCCTTCACTGCGTTCTGCCTGCCACGGAAACTGCCTGACCTCATACCGGACCCAACACCTGCACCGGAGTGGCCCGGCCTGCCCGCCGGCACGTTGCCGGCAACGCCGGCCACTATGCAGTGTGGCGGCCGCGCGGGCAATGACCCGAACGCTGCCGGGTTTCGCGCGGTCAGTGCTATCGTGCCGCCAATCCCCTGCGCAGGAGCGCCCGCATGACCATCCGCCTGACTCTGTTGCTGCCCGCCTCGGCCTTGTTGCTGTCGGCCTGTGTCAGCACTCCCGGCCCGGAGGTCAGGGGCAGTGGCCGCTGCGATGCCAGCCAGCTGGGCTGGGCCATCGGCCAGCCGGCCAACGAGCCGAACATCCGCCGCCTGTCCAGCGAAAGCGGCGCCGGCATGGTCAACCCCATCGGCCCGGCCACCATCACCACCAAGGACATCCGCCAGGACCGCCTGCGCGTGTTCGTGGACAAGGACAACATCATCACCGCCACCCGCTGCGAGTAAGCGCGTCACGGCCGTTGCGCAGAGCCGGGTATGCGCCCGGCTCCATGGTTCAGGGCTCGGTGTAGGCCGAGCACTCCGGCAGCGGCTGGTCCGGCTGGTATGCCCCTGACGTGAAGCGGAAGGCGCGCGTGTAGCTGCATTGCGCATCCTGTTCGGTGCGCAGGTCCTTCTTCGTCAACCGCCCCTTGGCCAGCGAGTCCCGCTGCGGTGATACCCCGGCCGGATAGTTGGTGGCCCCGGTCTGGTAGCGCAGTACGGGCATGTCCTGCGCTTCGGTTGCCAGCGCAAGTTCCGCATCGAAGCTGTACTCGTCATGGCAGGCGCCGGCACGCTGATCAAAATCGCGCTCGCTGAAACAGGCCCGGATCATCTTGTTGGCCGACCACGCAACGGACAGCACGTCGGCGTCCACCTGGATGCCATCGTCAAGATGACGGATGCGCGCCAGGTGCAGGGTCGATGCGCTGGCACCGCCGCCGGAATACATCGCACGGGCCTCCACCAGACCGCCGACGAGCACGTTCTGCAATGCGGCCTGTTGTGGATCGGCCACGGCCTGGGCTGCCCCGGCGCCGGGCGCCAGGCGCACGATGAAGGGCCAGACCCGCAGGTCGCCATCGTCAACCACGTCGATGGGCACGTAGCGCATCTGCGGCTCGCCTTCAGCATCCGCGCGCTCGGCAACTTCCAGCGAGGCCGGCTGGTCTTCGCCCGCTGAAGGCAGCGCCTGCACGCACCACTGGCCATCAGCAGTGCAGTAGCGCTCCGGGCCGTCCGGTCCCTGCCCGCCCTGCAGCAGCAGCGTCTCCAGCCGGTTGCCTGCCGCGTCCCGTTGAACGGGCGCAACGTCCGCCGCTGCAGGCAACGACGATGCCAGCAGCAGCAGTACAGACAGCAGCGCGTAAGCCATGCGCGTGGAAACCATGATCATCCTGTGCGCACCGGCACGTCCTTGCGAGAGACCGATGGTAGCGCAGGCGCCACGTTGCGGCTCAATGCCCGTCGCAGTCGCAGCTGCCCCAGCCCCTCGCCTTCGACGTCTGGCCGATGCCGGGGTTGAAGGTATTGCTCGGGTCCAGCGTGCGGTAGAAGCCGGCCAGCGCCGGCTTGGCCGGATACAGGTGGCCGACGTTGTGCTCGGCCGGGTACTCCGCGCCGCGCTGGTCCAGCAACGCCCACATCGCATGCTCGATGGCCATCGGATCTTCACCCTTGCGCGCGATGTAGTCCTGGTGGAACACATGGCACAGGAAATGGCCGTAGTACAGCTTGTGCAGCAGGCGCCCATCGATATCGGCCGGCAGCTGCTCGAACCAGTCGGCGTCATCGCGGCGCAGCGCAATGTCCAGCGCGACGATGTCCTGCACCTGATCGCGATGCACTTCGCGGTAGCGCACCGCCGCACCGGCCACCGCGAAACGATGCAGGAAGGCCTTGCGTCCTTCGTCCGCCGTGCAATGGAAGTAGCCGCCTTCGTGGTCGTTGAAGAAGCTGCGCAGCCAGGCCTCGGTGGCAGCCGCATCCTGTGCGGACACCTTCAGCAGCAGATGATGCTCGTAACGCTGGCGGAACTCGCCCATGCGCTTGGGCAGGTGCGAAGGCAGCAGTCCGGTCAGCAATTGCATCATGCGGTCGGTGACACCGCGCAGGCCCAGCCGTTCGAACCAGCCATCAACCCGGCTCTTCAGTGCGAATGCGGCCGGAACGCGCGCGGTACCGAGCGTGTCGATCAGCAGGAAACTGTCCTTGCCGTAGCGCTCGCCGATGTCATAGGCATCCCGGTGGATGTACTCGCCGGCGATGGGCAGGCGCTCGAAGCCGGTCAGCAGCTGGCGGCGGACCGCGGTCAGGCTGCCGGTGCGGTTGCTGCCGATATAGAAGACCTCGGCGGCCTCCTTCTCGAAGGTATCCAGGCGCACGGCGAACACCGCCAGCTTGCCGGCAGATCCGGCCGCCTCGAAATGGCGGCTGGGGTCGGCGTTGAAGCGTGCCGGGGTATCGGCATCGACCTTGCGCACTTCCTCGGCATAACGCGGATCGGAGGCGGCACGGCCATCACCGTCGCTGACATCGGCGGCGCTGTAGTCACCGCTCTGCAGGCGTTGCAGGATCTGCTCGGGCGTGTCGCCCAGCGCGATGCCCAGATGGTTGACCAGTTGCAGTTCACCCCGCGCGTCGACCTGCGCATACAGCGCCAGTTCGGTATAGGCCGGGCCGCGGCGCACCAGCGCGCCACCGGAGTTGTTGCAGATGCCGCCCAGCACCGAGGCGCCGATGCACGACGAGCCGATCACCGAGTGCGGCTCGCGGCCCAGTGGCGCCAGCGTCTGCTCCAGCCGGTCCAGCGTCGCGCCGGGCAGGCACAGCACCTGGCGGCCTTCATTCAACAGCTGGATGCCGGTCAGGCGCAGGGTGCTGACCAGCACGATCGGCCGGCCATAGTCATCGCCGTCCGGGGTGGAACCGCCGGTCAGGCCGGTATTGGCCGCCTGCAGGATGATCGCGGCCCCGCCCTGCACCGCCGCCTGCAACACACGCCACAGTTCCAGCAGCGTGCCCGGGCGCACCACCGCCAGTACCGGGCCGTCACCGAAGCGATAGCCGCGACGGAAGCGACGGGTGGCCTTGTCGCCGGTCAGTACGTGGAGGTCCCCCACCGCGGCACGCAACTGTTCCAGCACCGTATCGCGATCACTCATGGCAGGCGCACCAGCGAATCACGGCCGATATCGGCAATGCGATGCGCGCCGGTCAGGGTCATCGCCACGCGCATTTCCTTGGCGATCAGGTCCAGCAGGTTGGCCACGCCGGCCTCGCCCTGCGCGGCAAGAGCGTAGACGAACGCGCGGCCCAGCAGCACGGCGTCGGCGCCCAGCGCCAGCATGCGCACCACGTCCAGGCCGGTGCGGATGCCGGAATCGGCGAGGACCTTCAGGTCACCCTGCACGGCGTCGGCGATGGCCGGCAACGCCCGTGCGGTGGACAGCACGCCGTCGAGCTGGCGGCCGCCATGGTTGGAGACCACGATGCCATCGGCGCCGAACGCGACCGCRTCACGCGCATCGTCCGGGTCGAGGATGCCCTTGATCACCATCGGGCCTTTCCAGAACTCACGGATCCACTCCAGGTCCTTCCACGAAATGGACGGATCGAAGTTGCTGCCCAGCCAGCCGATGTAGTCCTCCAGGCCCGTTGGGTTGCCACGGTAGGTGGAGATGTTGCCGAGGTCATGCGGGCGTCCGCGCAGGCCCACGTCCCACGCCCAGCGCGGATGGGTGATGGCCTGGCCGATGCGGCGCATTGCAGCGTTCGGACCGCTCATGCCCGAGTGTGCGTCGCGATAGCGTGCGCCCGGCACCGGCATGTCGACAGTGAATACCAGGGTGGTTACACCGGCCGCCTGCGCGCGCTCCAGCGCATTGCGCATGAAACCGCGATCGCGCAGCACGTACAGCTGGAACCACATCGGGCGCTGGATCGCCGGCGCGACTTCTTCGATCGGGCACACCGACACCGTGGAAAGCGTGAACGGAATGCCGCGGCTGTCGGCTGCACGCGCGGCCTGCACTTCGCCGCGACGGGCATACATGCCGGTCAGGCCAACCGGTGCCAGTGCCACCGGCATCGCCAGTTTCTCGCCGAACAGGTCTGTTTCCAGGCTCAGGTCGGACATGTTGCGCAGGACGCGCTGGCGCAGCGCGATGTCGGAGAGATCGGACACGTTGCGCTTCAGCGTGTGCTCGGCATACGCGCCACCATCGATGTAGTGGAACAGGAACGGCGGCAGCCGGCGTTCGGCTGCGGCACGGTAATCGGTGGAGGCGGAGATGATCATGGGGTCAACCGTGTGGGGAAGGTAGACGCGAAGCCCGTGCACGCCGGGCCTCGTTGTCATCGAGGGTGCGCAGCGTGGTGTGCACGAACTCGAGGTGGGCATGCGCGGCGGCGCGCGCGCGTTCGGGGTCACCGGCCAGCACCGCATCCATCATTTCGCGATGCTGGTCGGACAGCGGCGAGAAGGTCCTGGCCGAGGTGTAGAGCTTTTCGCGGCTCTGCGAGATATTGGTCTGCAGCAGTTCGAACAGGCCGCGCATCACCTGCAGCAATACCAGGTTGTGCGAGGCCTCGGCGATGGACAGGTGGAAGGCCGCGTCGGCCTGCGCCTCACCGGCGGGGTCGTCCTTGCCATGCGCATCCATCATGGTCTGGAACGCCTGGGCGATGCGCGCGCGGTCCTCGTCGGTGGCGCGC
>NZ_JBFRFE010000280.1:0-5301 GCF_052114665.1 Stenotrophomonas sp. 2YAF22
CCGCGACGCGGCGTGGTTGGCCTTCACCATCGGCTCCAGGCCGGGCTCGTAGATCGGGATGATGCCCCGGTTGAGGCCATCCACCTTGGCCTGGTCGATATCGACGCAGACCACCTGGTGGCCAACATCGGCCAGGCAGGTGCCGGTCACCAGACCTACATAACCAGTACCAAAAATCGCAACGCGCATATCCGTGCTGACTCCGTGGTGGCTTACGGCAGAACGCCCAGCAACTCGACGTCGAAGGTCAGGGTGGAGTTCGGACCGATCGGACCACCCGGGGTGCCGTTCTCGCCGTATGCCAGTTCACCCGGGATCCAGAAGCGGTACTTCGAGCCGACCGGCATCAGGGCCACGCCCTCGGTCCAGCCCTTGATGACCTGGTCCAGACCGAATTCGGCCGGACCACGGCCTGCGGAACTGTCAAACACCGTGCCGTTGAGCAGCTTGCCTTCGTAGTTCACGCGCACCTTGCTGGACGGCAACGGACGCTCGCCGCTACCCGGGCGGATCACCTGGTACTGCAGGCCCGACGGAGTGGTCACCACGCCCGGCTGGGTCTTGTTCTTGGCCAGGAATGCGTTGCCTTCCTGACGGTTGGTCTGCGCAGCCTGTGCGGCCTTGGCCTGCATCTCGGCCTGCTTGGTGCCCATGAACGCCTGGATGGTGGCAGTGGCGTCAGCTTCGGTCATCTTCGGCTGACCCTTGCTCAGGCCGGTGTTGATCGCGTCAAACAGCGAGGCGGTATCGATATCGTCCTTCAGCTGTGCCAGCGACGGACCCACCGAATAGGCGCCAATCATCTGCGCGACCTTGACCCGGTCGACTTTCGCCGGCTGCGAGCCCGGCGCAACACCCGGCACCTGCTGGCCGCTGCGGGCCATCACTACCTGGCGCAGGGCGGCATCGGTCGCCTTGGCCTGTTCCTGGGTGATCTGCGGCTGCAGGCCTTCGAAGGAACGCTCCACGGCAGTGCGCAGCGCGGCCGCATCGATTTCATCGGCGATCGGCGCGAACGACTTGGCCACATCCAGACCAATGGCGTAGCCGAGCTTCTGCTTGGGGGAATTCAAGGGTGCGGTCTCCTTGGCGGCCGAGGGAGCGGCCGGTTGTTGCGACAGGGCGACACCGGAGGTGCCCATCGCCAGAATCAGAACCGACGCCGCGGCGCCGCGCATTCCCATTTTCATTCGCTGCATTCCTGGAAGTGACTGGACGCCGACGTCGGCGCGAAAACACGTATTGTCGCACGCATGCCGTCGATGTCGAGGCATCCGTGCCGGCGTTCAATGTACAGCTGGTGCTGCAAGCGCCTTGTCGATGGCTGCTTTCAGCTGCGGATCATCCGGAGTGACCTTGCTGGCGAACTGGGCAATGACCGTGCCATCGCGTCCGACCAGATACTTGTGGAAATTCCACGCCGGCGCCACGCCGGTGGCGGCGGTCAAGCGCTGATACAGCGGCGTGGCCTGCGCTCCGGTCACGTGCACCTTTTCGAACATCGGGAACTTCACGCCATAAGTAAGCGTGCAGAAATCCTGGATCTGCTTTTCATCACCAGGTTCCTGCCCCTTGAAATCGTTGGACGGGAAGCCGAGCACCGCAAACCCCTTGCCGGCGTACTGCTTCTGCAACGCTTCGAGGCCTTCGTACTGGGGGGTATAGCCGCACTTGCTGGCGGTATTGACCACGAGCAGCACTTGACCGTGGTAGCGCTGCTGCAGGTTGACCTGCTGCTTGCCCGCCAGCGGCCGATACGACAGATCCAGCAGATCGGCGGCAAACGCCCCGGCCGAAGTGGCCAGGCCAGTGGCCAGCAGGGTCAACAGGGACAGGCCGCGAAGGCGGCGCGAGGAGGCAGGCGACAAAGGCATGGGAGACGTTCCGCGGTAGCCGTTCCAGGGGTCCGGCCGTGACCGGCCGGGAATCGGCCGAACTATAGCACCGGGGTCTGCATGCCTCTGGAGCGCATGCGCTGTCGCGCTTTGCACGGCGTGGCGGAAGTGTCCTGCCGTGCGTCCCCGCCCGCTGCTGATGACATAGCATGGACATGGCTGAATGGGAGGCCGACAGAAAACGCGCCTCCGCGGTTTCATTTTTTCAATGCATATCAAGCGGTTGAACGAATATTGCAGCGCCATGACCACCCCTGCCATCAGTTGGGTGGGGGCAGGACTTGCACACAGGCGTGCCGGTGTTATAGTTGCATACAACACCAGTCACCTGAGACAGGGGGAACCATGAACAGCCGGATGCGTCGCAGCCTTGCCGCCCCCGCGGTCACCGCGGTATCAACCCTGTTCGTGCTGGTCTGGCTGGCCATGCCGGCACCGCCGGCCGCGTCCTCCCCCGCCCTCTCCGAAGACGGTACGCAGGACGCAGCAGCAACCACGGCAGGGAATGCCGCTCCCTCCCCCTCCCCCCCGCGTCGGCTGCACAGCTCCCTGTCCATGCCGTATTTCTCGTTCGCACARCCGCTGACCCCACGGAGCTGAATATGAGCGACATCCAGTGGAGCGACGGCGCTCCCATCTACCGCCAGCTGAAGGAACGCGTGATCGCGATGATGCTTGACGGAATCCTCAAGCCGGGCGATGCCCTTCCTTCGGTGCGCCAGGTGGCCGCCGATTACCAGCTCAACCCCATCACCGTTTCGCGCGCCTACCAGGAGCTGGCCGATGAAGGCCTGGTCGAGAAGCGCCGCGGGCTGGGCATGTTCATGACCGAACAGGCGGCCACGCAGCTGCGCAGCAGCGAGCGCGAACGCTTCCTCAATGAAGAATGGCCGGCCGTACTGGAACGCATCCAGCGACTGGGCCTGAGTCTCGACGAATTGTTGCCCCAGGGGAAATTCTGATGAATGCCAGTCCCACTACCGCTGTGCCAAGCGACGCTGTCATTACCGCCCGTGGCCTTCGCAAGGCTTACAAGAACACGCTCGCGCTCGACAACGCCAGCTTCTCCATTCCGGCGGGCCGCATCATCGGCCTGATCGGCCCCAATGGTGCCGGCAAGACCACCGCGCTGAAGGCGGTGCTCGGCCTGACCTCGGTGGAAGGCGAGCTGAGCGTGCTCGGCCGTGACCCGCGCGTGCACCGCGACGATCTGATGAACGACATCTGCTTCATCGCCGATGTCGCCGTGCTGCCGCGCTGGCTGAAGGTGCGTGAGGCGATCGACTTCGTCGCCGGCGTGCACCCCCGCTTCGATCGCGCCCGTTGCGAACGCTTCCTGGCCAACACCAAGCTGCAGCCCAAGCAGCGCGTGCGTGAACTGTCCAAGGGCATGATCGTGCAGCTGCACCTGGCCCTGGTGATGGCCATCGACGCCAAGGTGCTGGTGCTGGACGAACCCACGCTCGGCCTGGACATCCTGTACCGCAAGGAGTTCTACCAGCGCCTGCTGGAAGACTACTTCGACGAGCAGAAGACGATCATCGTCACTACCCACCAGGTGGAAGAGATCGAACACATCCTCACCGACGTGATGTTCATCCGCGATGGTCGCATCGTGCTCAATGCGGAAATGGACGAGGTCGGCGAGCGCTATACCGAACTGCTGGTCGGTGCCGACCAGCTTGAAACCGCCCGCGCACTGAAGCCCATCGACGAGCGCAGCCAAGCCTTCGGCAAGACCGTCCTGCTGTTCGACGGGGTGCCACGCAGCCAGCTGGCCAGCCTGGGTGAAACCCGCAACGCCGGCCTTGCCGATCTGTTCGTCGCTGTCATGAAGGGGACCTACGCATGAATGCCGTCAACCATCCTGTCAGCCCCGCAGGCACCCTGCGCTGGCTGCTCAAGCGCGAATACTGGGAAAACCGCGGTGGTTTCCTGTACGCCCCCGTGATCGCCGGCATCGTCTCGCTGCTGATGAGCGGCATCGGCATCGGCCTGGGCCTGTTCGCCCTGCATCGTGCCGCCCGCGACGGCGGCCTGCACATCGACGGCGAGAGCGTGAACATCAACGGCCTGGATCTGGCCGTGCTGACCCGCGACATCAGCGCCAAGGACATGGCCGACCTGGGCAACGGCCTGGACCTGGCGATGGTATTGACCTCGTCCTGGCCACTGATCGTGCTTGCCTTTGTGGTGTTCTTCTATTGCCTGGGCGCCCTGTATGACGATCGCCGCGACCGCAGCATCCTGTTCTGGAAGTCGCTGCCGCTGTCGGACACCCAGACCGTACTGTCCAAGGTGCTCAGTGCACTGATCGTCGCACCGCTCATCGCCATCATCGCTTCCAGCCTGACCCTGCTCGTTTTCATGCTGATACTGTGCCTGGTGGTGGTCTCCCACGGCGGCGATGCGATGCAGCTGATCGTGGGACCTGCCAATCCGATGAGCCTGGTCATGGGCATGTTCGTGTCCATCCCGGTGTACGCCCTGTGGGCGCTGCCCACTGCGGGCTGGCTGCTGCTGTGCTCGGCCTGGGCACGGAGCAAGCCGTTCCTTTGGGCGGTGATGCTGCCGCTGTTCGCCGGCATCATCGTCAGCACCACCAAGCTGATGCACCTGTTCGACCTGACCACCGGCTGGTTCTGGCAACACATCGTCGGCCGTCTGCTGCTGGGTGCGATGCCGGGAATGGATCTGCTGTACCGCGCCGGTGGCGGCGAATCCAGGCAGGATCTGGACTCGATCGTGGCGCTGATGGCGCCCTCTGCCCAGCTCAAGTCGCTGGCGATGCCCGACCTGTGGATCGGCGCGGCCTTCGGCGTAGCCTTCATCTTCATTGCCATCCGCCTGCGCAAGCGCGCTGGCGAAATCTGATCGTCAACCTGGAGGCACCACCCATGCGTTCCTTGATTGCCTGTACTGCACTGTTGCTGTTGCCGCTGTCGGCGCTGGCCGCCGATGCACCGAACTGCAAATTCTCCGCGCCGCGCGCGTTGAAGATCGACGCGGCCGGTGCCAAAGCGGTGGTGTTCGAGATCAACCAGCATGACCTGAAGGTGGTTGCCAGCGCGGGTGGCGGCCAGCTCGAAGGCCGCGCCTGCGCGTCCAACAAGGACTGGCTGGACCAGCTCGTGCTGGACCAGCGCCGCGTGGGCGACAAGCTGGTGGTGAGCCTGCGCCGCGACAACCGCGACGCGCTGTCGATGGGCAACAGCTATGCCTGGCTGGACATCCGTGGCAGCGTGCCGGACAACCTGCCGCTGCAGTTCAAGATCGGCTCGGGCGATGGCAGCATCGAGAACGCACAGTCGCTGAGCATGGACGTGGGCTCCGGTGATGGCATCGCCCGCGGGACCCGTGGCAGCGTGCACGCCGCCGTGGGTTCGGGCGACCTGGACGTCGATGG
>NZ_JBFRFE010000281.1:0-5294 GCF_052114665.1 Stenotrophomonas sp. 2YAF22
GGCACGACCAATGCCTTGCCCCTGCAGTTCCGGCGCGACGAACAGCATTGCCAGATGCTGGCCGGCCTTCAGTTCCACCACGCCGACCACCCGGCCTTCCTGTTCAGCCACGAGGATGTCGTTGTCGCCCTGCAGGCGTTCGGCGAACGCAGACGCTGCGGCCACCGTGCCGAACGTGGCGATGCCCTCGGCGGTGAGCATGGGCGCAACGGCTGCAGTGAACGCCGTCATGCACACCGCGCTGATCGCGGGCAGGTCATCGAGGTGGGCGGGGCGGATCCTGGTCATGCGCTGTACTTCCTGTGGCGGGACGACATCAATGCCCCACGCTAAGCTGGCGGCATGACTGATTTCAATCCCGCCCATGCACGTCTGTTTCCAACGCAGGGCCTCAGCCTTGGCCTGATGACGCCGGTGGCCGCACACGGCCTGGCCGCTCCACATGAGGCGCGACGCATTGCGCGGCTGGCCGATGATCTCGGTTTCGCCGCGCTGTGGACCCGCGATGTGCCGTTGATGGTGCCGCAGGGGCCGGATGCGACTGCCAGTGCGCTGGATGATCCGTTCCTGTGGTTGGGCATGCTGGCCGCGGCGACCGAACGCATCGTGATCGGCACTGCGGCCATCGTGCTGCCATTGCGGCAACCGCTGCAGGTGGCGAAGTCGGCGTTGAGCCTGGACCGGATCAGCGGTGGGCGCTTCGTGCTGGGCCTTGGGTCGGGCGATCGACCTGAGGAATTCGCAGCATTCGGCGAGGATCTGCAGGGCAGGGCAGGTACCTTCCGCGAACGCTGGTCGCTGCTGCGTGCGGCGCTGTCGCCAGAACCGTCCGAGCGTGCGCCGGTGTTGCAGGCAACCGGTGGATACGACGTACTTCCCGCGCCGGCAAGGCGCATTCCGATGCTGGTGGTCGGTACTGCGCGGCAGAGCCTGCAGTGGATCGCACGCGAGGCCGAAGGCTGGGCGACCTATCATCGCGAAGAGACCGCGCAGGAAGGGCGCATCGGTCTGTGGCAGCAGGCGCTGGCCCAGAGCGGCGGCGCGCCCAAGCCATTCGTGCAGTCGATGCTGCTGGACCTGCAGGCCGATCCAACTGCGCCGGCGGAGCCGCTGCCGCTGGGCCTTAAGGTGGGCCGCGATGGCCTGCGGGGGTACCTGCAACGCGTACACGCGCAGGGCGTGGCGCATGTGATGTTCAACCTGGTGGACAACGGCCGGCCGGTGGATGACGTACTGGGCGAGATAGGCGAGCACGTCCTGCCCGATACGCATCGGTAGGTGTCCACCTTGGTGGACGCACGGCAGGTATCCGGCATGTTCGCATCTGCGTATCATTCGCATTTGATATCCAGCGCTGGAGCCCTGCGTGACCCACCGTAACCCGCTGCACCCAACCGGGCGCCTTTTCGCCGTCGTCGCCTTCATCGAGGCCATCACCTGGGCCGGTCTGCTGGCCGGCATGTGGCTCAAGTACGGCCCGCAGGCCAACGTCGCGCTGGTGAAGCTGTTCGGGCCGCTGCATGGCGTGGCGTTCCTGGTCTACGTGGCGGTGACTCTGTTTGCGGCGCTGCGCCTGCGCTGGCCATGGTGGGCAACGGGGTTGGCCTTGCTGGCTGCGATTCCGCCGCTGGTGACACTGCCGCTGGAGTGGTGGTTCAAGCGTCGCGGCCTGCTGTCAGTACGCGCAGGGCGGTGATGCACCCGCAGGTGYGCCACCGTTAAGCGAATGGGTATCAAATGCAAATGCGAGCCGTTATCATTTAAGGATGGCGTCGCCGCCTGACAGGGCGACGTCGCGCGGGGTGCGGATGCGCCCGGCGTTCCCTCCCTGGTTACGGTTGGTGTTCCATGCATTCACGTCCCGTGGTTCCCGGCTTGCCGGCGCTGGTGTTGGCTGCCCTGATCGGCACCATGGCGATGATGTCCTTCGTCGCCGTCATCGGCCCGGTGGTCCGCCTGCTGGGCCTGTCCGAATGGCATGCCGGTCTATCGGTGACTGCTGCAGGCGTGTTGTGGATGCTGGCCGCTCGCCCGTGGGGCCAGCTCAGCGACCGCATCGGCCGCAAGCGCGTGTTGATGCTGGCGATGAGTGCCTACACCGTGGTCTACCTCGCGCTGGCGGTGTTCATTGATGTCGCGCTGCAGACGATACCGCCGGTGCTGGTCTCGGTGCTGGTGCTGGTCGGTGCGCGTGGCCTGATCGGCCTGTTCTACGCGGCTGTGCCGCCGACCGCTGCCGCGCTGATCGCCGACAAGGCACCCACCGGCCAACGTACGAAATTCCTCGCCCGCCTTGGCAGCGCCAACGCGCTGGGGATGGTGCTGGGTCCGGCTGCTGCCGGATGGCTTGCCTACAAGAACCTGCCGCTGGCGCTGTACGTGGCTGCGCTGTTGCCGCTGCTCGCGCTGGGCCTGCTGGTCTGGCGCCTGCCGGCCACGCCGCCGGTGGCAGCCGCACACAGCCGCAACCGCGTACCGCTGTCGCGCCTCGACCGGCGGCTGCGCCTGCCTCAGATGGCCGCGTTCGTGGCGATGGTGTCGGTGACCATCGCCCAGGTCACGGTCGGCTTCTTCGCCATTGATCGTTTCGGCCTGGATGCAGCCGAAGGTGCGCGCATGGCCGGCATCGCACTGACTGCAGTCGGCGTGGGCCTGATCCTCGCGCAGGGGCTGGTGATGAAACTGGACGTGCATCCCCGGCGCTGGATCATCCTCGGCGCACTGATCGCAGGCATCGGCTTTGCGTCGGTGGCGGCGGTGCAGCAGACCTGGCAGTTGCCGGCAGCCTACGCGCTTGCAGCGTTCGGCATGGGCTTCGTGTTCCCCTCGTTCCAGGCGTTGGCCGCCGATGCGGTGCAGGCGCACGAACAGGGTGCGGCGGCCGGCACCGTCGCGGCGGCACAGGGGTTGGGCATGGTGGCCGGGCCGATGCTCGGCACCCTGTTGTATCGCGGCGGTGCCAGCCTGCCTTACCTGCTGGTCGGCGTGCTGCTGCTGGTGCTGTGCGTGCTGGCCGCAGCGTATCGGATGAAGGAGACCCCATGAACGATTCCCTGATTCAGGACGCGTGGCCGGAGGCTGCGTCGATGCTGTCCGAGCCCACCGCCGAAGCGTCGCTGTTCCTGCTGCGGCAGGCCGATCAGCAGATGCACGCGCGCGGCTGCCGCGCACCCTTGCCGACCGGTGCGCTGGCCACGCTGGCCGAGCGCGTGGCGACGTTCTTCGCGCAGCAGCGCGGTGGGCCGGGTCTGCTGGTCGGCGCGGTGCCGTTCGAGCCGCGCGCCGATGATGCGTTGTACCAGCCCGAGCGCCTGCTGCCGGCATTGCCCGTACAGTCGCAGGCGGCGCCGGCGCTGTCCGGAGCGCTGACTGCCGAGCCCTCGGCGCAGGCGTATGCAGCGGCCGTGGCCGACGCGGTCAGCGCGATGCGCGCGCCGGACCCGGAGCTGCACAAGGTGGTACTGGCGCGCAGCCTGTTGGCGCACACGCAGCAGGCGCTGTCACCGGAAATGCTGCTGGCCCGCCTCGGCACCGATCCTTCGGTGGCGACCTACGCCGTGCCGCTGCCGGTGGACGTTGGCCAGGCGCCGGCATGGCTGGTGGGGGCGACACCGGAGCTGCTGCTGCGCAAACGCGGTGCGCAGGTGCTGTCGCATCCGCTGGCCGGTTCGGCCAGGCGCAGTGCCGATCCGGTTGCGGACGAGCGCGCCGCGCAGGCGTTGCTGGCATCGGCGAAGGATCATGACGAACACCGGCATGTGGTCGACGCCATTGTCGATGGCCTCTCGCCCTGGTGCAGTCACATCGAAGCGCAGCCACGCCCGGTGCTGCACGCCACCGCCAGCATGTGGCATCTGGGTACGCGCATCCACGCCACGCTGAAGGACGCTGCTACGTCGGCGGCGACCCTGCTGGCCGAGCTGCATCCCACCCCGGCCGTCTGCGGTACCCCGCGGCTGCAGGCACTGCAGCGCATCCGTGCGCTGGAACCGGTGCCGCGCGGCTTCTATGCAGGTGCGGTGGGCTGGCTCGATGCACAGGGGGACGGCGACTGGTATGTGGCGATCCGCTGCGCGCGCCTGCAGGGCACCCAGCTGCGCCTGTATGCCGGCGCCGGCATCGTCGCCGACTCGCAACCCGAGGCCGAAGTGGCCGAAACCGCCGCCAAGTTTGCTGCCCTGCTGAACGCATTGGGCGTGCAGGACCCGCTGTCCCTGATCGAGGTATCCGCATGACGCCGTCCACCGTTGATTCGCGCCTGCCGCTGCAACAGCAATGGCCTGAAGCGCTGGTCGCGCGCTATCGGGCCGCAGGTCATTGGCGTGGCGAAACCTTCCCGGGTTTCCTGCGCGAACGCGCCGAGCGCCATGCCGATGACATCGCGGTGGTGGCTGGCGATGTGCGCCTGAGCTATGCGCAGCTCTGGCATGAGGCCGGGCGCATCGGCGCCGGGCTGCTGGCGCTGGGCCTGCAGCCCGGCGAGCGCGTGCTGGTGCAGCTGGGCAATACGGCCGGTTTCATCGCGACGGTCTGTGGCCTGTTCCGCGCCGGGCTGGTGCCTGTGTACGCGCTGCCGGCACATCGCATCACCGAGCTGGCCCACTTTGCGCGCGAGGCCGAGGCCAGTGCCTACATCAGTACCGATGTCCATGAAGGCTTCGATCATCGTGGCCTGGCGCGCGCGCTGCAGGCGGAAGTGCCGGCGGTACGCCACGTACTGATCGACGGCGATGCGGCCGAGTTCGTCGCGCTGGAATCGCTGCAGGGCGATCGCAGCCAGCTGCCGGCCGATCCYGATCCGCAGTCGGTGGCGTTCCTGCAGATCTCCGGCGGCAGCACCGGGCTGTCAAAGCTCATTCCGCGCACGCACGACGATTACATCTACTCGTTCCGCGCCAGCAACGAAATCTGTGGCATCGACCGCGACAGCGTGTACCTGGTTGCGCTGCCGGCAGCACACAACTTCCCGATGAGCTCGCCGGGTTTCTTCGGTGCGCTGTACGCCGGCGCCCGCGTGGTGCTCAGCCCAGGCCCCGGCCCGGATGCGGCATTTCCGTTGATCGCACGCGAGAAGGTGACCTGCTGTGGTCTGGTGCCGCCCCTGGCGCTGCTGTGGGCGCAGGCGGCGGCGACCAGCAGGCACGATCTGTCCAGCCTGCGGGTGCTGCAGGTCGGGGGAGCGAAGCTGGTGCCGGAAGCCGCGCGGCGGGTCATCGATGGCCTCGGTTGCACGTTGCAGCAGGTGTTCGGCATGGCCGAAGGCCTGGTCAACTACACCCGGCTGGATGACCCGC
>NZ_JBFRFE010000282.1:0-5292 GCF_052114665.1 Stenotrophomonas sp. 2YAF22
GTAACGTACTTACCGCTGGAAACGGTATTCGCCRGCTTCGCACATGATGCGTCGCCATTGTCCTGAGAATAGGCTTCAGCGATCGGGGTCTTCAGACCAGAAGCCAAGGTGTAGGCCTCCGACATTTGGGCACGGGCGGTGAAGTCGTTGTACTGCGGGATAGCGATGGCGGCCAAGATGGCAATGATCGCGACAACGATCATCAATTCGATAAGGGTGAAGCCCTTTTGGTTCTTCATAGTCGTACATCCCCAAGATAGTGGTGGTTGATTCAGTGCACAGAATCGATCCGACAAACGGCCGGCTGAGCGGGTCCTGTGCCCTGCGGGTGGATCAACGCAGGTTGCGTGCCAACCCCGGCACGCCTCCCCCTGGATTTCCCCGGGGCCAATGATGGCAGCAATTTCGTGGATGGGAACCCCCCTAAGCAGAAATTGCGATGGACCAAGCAATGTGACGCGTTGCGTCACCTTCGGCCCCTCCAGGACGAAAATCCTGCCGCACGTCACGCTGGCAAGCTCCCCGGATGGTCTCGAACCAGCTAAGATCGCTAGTCATGATGCCCGCCTGGGGATGGCGGGCCTTGGGGAGTCCACATGTCGGTCAGTCGCAGTGCGATCAAGAAAGAGCCCGTGGCGCGTAGCACCATGGAGTTGCAGCCGTTTGTCTGGGAGGGGACCGACAAGCGGGGGATCAAGATGAAGGGCGAGCAGTTGGCTAAAAACGCCAATTTGCTGCGAGCCGAGCTACGCAGACAAGGCATCAATCCGGGTCAGGTTAAGCCCAAATCCAAGCCGCTGTTTGGAGCCGCGGGCAAGCCTGTGAGCTCAAAGGATATCGCCTTCTTCAGCCGTCAGATGGCGACAATGATGAAGTCTGGCGTACCTATCGTCCAAGCACTGGACATCATCGGCAGCGGGCACAAGAACCCGCGCGTGAAGAAGATGGTCGATGGCATCCGCACCGATATCGAGGGTGGATCTTCACTGTACGAGGCCGTCAGCAAGTATCCAGTGCAGTTCGACGAGTTGTACCGCAATCTCGTGCGGGCGGGCGAAGGCGCCGGCGTGCTGGAAACGGTGCTGGACACCGTTGCCACGTATAAGGAGAACATAGAAGGTCTAAAGGGCAAGATCAAGAAGGCCCTCTTCTACCCGGCCATGGTGGTGGTGGTGGCGCTGCTTGTCAGCGCCATCATGCTGATCTTCGTGGTCCCGCAGTTTGAGGAGGTATTCCGCGGCTTCGGTGCAGATCTGCCAGCGTTCACACAGCTCATCGTCAATCTATCCCGATTCATGGTGTCGTGGTGGTGGCTGATCGCGATCGTCCTGATTGGCTCCGCTGTCGGCGCGATCATGGCGTACAAACGATCGCCAAAGATGCAGCACACGATGGATCGCCTGATCCTGAAAGTCCCGGTGATCGGCCAGATCATGCACAACAGTGCCATCGCCCGCTTCGCGCGTACCACCGCGGTTACCTTCAAGGCCGGCGTGCCGCTGGTGGAGGCCCTGGGCATCGTGGCCGGGGCCACGGGCAACAAGATCTACGAGGAAGCCGTGCTACGCATGCGCGATGACGTGTCGGTAGGTTATCCGGTCAACATGGCGATGAAACAGACCGCCCTGTTCCCGCACATGGTCATCCAGATGACCGGCATCGGCGAAGAGGCTGGCGCCTTGGATGCCATGCTGTTCAAGGTGGCCGAGTATTATGAGCAAGAGGTCAACAACGCAGTGGACGCCCTGAGCAGCCTGCTGGAACCGATGATCATGATCTTCATCGGTGTCGTTGTAGGCGGCATGGTCATCGGCATGTACCTTCCCATCTTCAAGCTCGGCGCCGTCGTCGGATAAAACATACATGGCATTTCTTGACCAGCATCCCGGCCTCGGCTATCCCGCCGCGGCCGGCCTGGGACTGCTTCTCGGCAGCTTCCTCAACGTCGTCATCCTGCGCCTGCCCAAGCGGCTGGAATGGCAGTGGAAGCGCGATGCGCGCGAGGTTCTGGAGGAGCCGGACTTCTACGAGCCGCCCCCGCCAGGCATCGTGGTGGAGCCTTCGCACTGCCCGCACTGCAAGCACAAGCTGGCCTGGTACGAGAACATCCCGCTGTTCAGCTGGATGATCCAGGGCGGCAAGTGCCGCCACTGCAAGGCACCGATCTCCATCCAGTACCCGCTGGTGGAGGCGCTGACCGCAGTGATGGTGCTGGCCTGCGTGTGGCAATTCGGCTTCGGCTGGCAGGGCTTCGGTGCGATCGTGCTGACCTGCTTCCTGATCGCCCTGTCCGGCATCGACCTGCGCACCCAGCTGCTACCGGACCAATTGACCCTGCCCCTGATGTGGCTGGGGTTGATAGGCAGCATCGACAACCTGTACATGCCGGCCAAACCGGCCCTGCTGGGCGCCCTGCTGGGCTATCTGTCGCTGTGGTCGGTGTGGTGGCTGTTCAAGCAGCTGACCGGCAAGGAAGGCATGGGCCACGGCGATTTCAAGCTGCTGGCCGCGCTGGGTGCCTGGTGTGGGATGAAGGGCATCCTGCCGATCATCCTGATGTCGTCGGTGCTGGGCGCCATCATCGGATCGATCTGGCTGTACAGCCGTGGCCGGGACCGGGCGACGCCGATCCCGTTCGGGCCCTACTTGGCTTTGGCCGGCTGGCTGTTCTTCATGTGGGGCGAGCCGCTGTTGAACCAGTATCTGGTGATGAGCGGGCTGCGCTGAGGGCGCACCGATGAGCCGTTATGTGGTGGGCCTGACCGGCGGCATCGCCTCGGGCAAGAGCGAGGTCACCCGGCGCTTCGAGGCGCTGGGGATTGTCGTCGCCGATGCCGACCTGGCCGCGCGCGCGGTGGTGGCGGTGGGCAGCCCTGCCCTTGCCCTGATTGCCGAGCGCTTCGGCGCGGGAATCCTGCTGGCCGATGGCAGCCTTGACCGGGCGCGCCTGCGTGCCCACATCTTTGCCGACCCGGCCGAGCGGACGGCGCTGGAAGCGATCACCCACCCGGCCATCCGCCTGTTGATGCAGCAGCAGTGCGAGCAGGCCGCCAGCCCCTACGCGCTGGCGGCGATTCCGCTGCTGACCGAAGTAGGTGGCCGCCTTGCCTACCCGTGGCTGGACCGGGTGCTGCTGGTGGATGCCCCCGAGGCCGTGCAGCACGCCCGGCTGATGCAACGCGACGGCATCGACGCGGCGCTGGCCGACCAGATGATCGCCGCCCAGGCCAGCCGAGCACAGCGCTTGGCGCTGTCCGATGACGTGGTCGTCAATGATGGCCATCCGGATGACCTGCAGGCGCAGGTCGAGCGATTGCACGCGCGGTATCTGGTGTTGGCGGCCGGGTAAGCCCGGGGCTCACCATGTGCCGGCCCCTTGGTGACCTGCACCACACAGGACAATGCGTCGATCGAGGCAATTCACCAGGTCGCGCCGGGGTAATCAACGCCCTTAGCGGAAGCCCCCCATCTCACCCAGGCAGAAGGGGCTACAGCGGCTTCGGCGAGAACGTCAGCGTGGCGATCACGCCGCGGGCACCGCCCGGCCGCACGCTTACCTGCCAGCCGTACAGATCGCACAGGCGACTGACGATCGACAGGCCGATACCGCCGCCCTGCGAGTGACCGGCATGAGTACCGCGATAGCCGCGCTGGAACAGCTTGGCAGCATCTTCCTCGCTCAGGCCCGGCCCGCTGTCGGTCACCGATACGGCGTTGGCGCCCACATGCACCCGCACCTCGCCATCCTGCGAATACTTCACCGCATTGCCGATCAGGTTGCCCAGCGCCACCGACAACGCCGCTTCGGGGGCATCGATGACCAGGTCGCGTTCGCCATCCAGATGCAGCTCCAGCGGCTTGCCACCCAACTGCGCGCGGTGCGCGTCCAGCAGCTGCTCGGCCACCCGGGCTACATTGCTGCTGCCCTGCCCGCGTTCGTTGCGCGACAGCAGCAGCAGGGCACCAATCAGATCGCTGCACTGTTGCTCGGCACGTTGGATGCGCTGCAGGCGCTGCAGCACCTTTTCGTCCAGGCCCGGGCGGGTCAGCAGCAACTCGGTTGCGCCACGGATCACCGCCAGCGGCGTGCGCAACTCATGGCTGACGTCCGCATTGAACTCACGGTCGCGCTGCACCACTTCGGTCAGCCGCGAAGAATAGTCATCGAGCGCCTGGGCCAGCTGCCCCACTTCGTCATCGGGGAAGCGTGGCGCCAATGGCTCGGGGTCGCTGGTACCGCCACGGTACGCACGCAGGCGTGCTGCCAGATCCGAGACCGGCTTCATCACCTTGGAGGCCGACCACCAGCCCAGCACCAGCGACAGCAGACTGAACACCAGCACCGACAGGAACAGCGCGCGGTTGAGCTGCTGCCCACCGCGAACGCTGTCGGTCATGTCGTAGGCCAGGAACGCCCAGGCATCAGGAGTCTTGCGAACAGCAAGCTTGTAGGAATAGCGCTCGCCGCGCTCGTCCACACCGCCCATGTTGTACAGGCCGTCCTTGAACTCGTACCAGTCCGGTTCCTCCTCGCGCAGGGCTTCGAACTTGTCCGGCTTGATCAGACGCGCGCGCATCTGCTGCACCGGCAGGTCCGGGTTGCGGTCGGGGCTTTCGTAATAACGCCGCACGTACTCGCTGATGTTGCGGTTCATCACGTCTTCCACCAACTGGTTTTCCACCCGCATGCGGGCCCAGTTGGTGGCGAACGCGAACAGTGTCGTCAGGCAGAAGCCCAACAACACGAACGAGACGATGATGCGGCTGCGCAGGCGCCGCCGATAAGGCGTGCGCCGGCGCTCCCCCTTGCTTGCCACAGAATCAGGCTTCCGGCGTGGCGATGCGGTATCCGATGCCATGGCGGGTCTGGATCATCGGCACTTCAAAGGGCTTGTCCACCACGGCGCGCAGGCCGTGGATGTGCACGCGCAGCGAATCGGAGTCCGGCAGCTCTTCGCCCCAGACACGGGTTTCCAGCTCCTGCCGGGTGACCACGGCCGGGGCCGCTTCCATCAGCGCCTGCAGGATCTTCAATGCGGTCGGGTTGAGCTGCAGCAACTTGCCCTGCCGGCGCACTTCCAGCGTGTCCAGGTTGTATTCCAGGTCACCGGTTTCCAGCACGCGGGTCTGCACGCCCTTGCCGCGACGCGACAGGGCGTTCAGACGCACTTCCACTTCCTGCAGCGCGAACGGCTTGATCAGGTAGTCGTCAGCACCGGAATCGAAGCCGGCCAGCTTGTTGTCCAGCGAATCGCGCGCGGTCAGCATCAGCACGGGGGTCTGCTTGCGCGC
>NZ_JBFRFE010000283.1:0-5291 GCF_052114665.1 Stenotrophomonas sp. 2YAF22
AGTTGCACCAGTTCCATTCCGGTGCGGTAGCGCTTCACGGTCATCCTTGAGTCTCCTGTCGAATGCTGGTTCAGTCCGCGAACTGCTGCTTGAGCTGCTGCTTGAGCTGCTGCAGGGCGATGGCGCGATGGCTGATGGCGTTCTTCAACGCAGGTTCCATTTCCGCAGCGGTCAGGCCGTGGGTGGTATCCAGGAACACCGGGTTGTAGCCGAAGCCGTTGCTGCCGCGCAGTTCGCGGATGATCTGTCCTTCCCAGCGGCCTTCGCAGATCAGCGGCTGCGGGTCGGTGGCGTGCCGCAGCAGCACGATCACCGCATAGAAGCGGGCGCTGCGCTGGCCATCGGCGATATCGGCCATTGCTTCCAGCAGCTTGGCGTTGTTGGCCGCTGCATTGGTCGGATGGCCCGCATAGCGGGCGCTGTACAGCCCCGGCGCACCACCGAGGGCATCGACGATCAGCCCCGAATCATCGGCCAGYGCCGGCAGGCCGGTCGCTTCGCAGGCGGCGCGCGCCTTCAGCAGCGCGTTCTCAACGAAGGTCAGGCCGGTCTCTTCCACATCGCCCAGGCCCAGTTCGGCGGCCGAAGTGATCTGCAGCGGCAGATCGGCGAGGATTTCCTGCATTTCCACCAGCTTGCCAGCGTTGTGGCTGGCCAGGACAAGCTTCTTCATCAGCGGGGCTCCAACAGGTCCCAGGTATTGCCGTACAGGTCGCGGAACACCGCGACCGTGGCGTAGGGTTCTTCGCGCGGTTCTTCCAGAAACTGGACACCGGCAGCCAGCATCGCCGCGTGGTCGCGGCGGAAGTCATCGGTGTTGAGGAAGAAGCCGACACGACCACCCGTCTGGTTGCCGATACGGCTGCGCTGCTCGTCGTCGCTGGCGCGGGCCAGCAGCAGGGCGGCGGCGCTGCCATCGGTCGGGCCGACCACTACCCAGCGCTTGCTGCCCTGGTCGATGTCGTCCAGCAGCTGGAAGCCGAGCTTGCCGGTGTACCAGGCAATGGCTTCGTCGTAGTCGGCCACCACCAGGGTGGTCAGGGCGATGCGCCGGTTCATGCCGACAGCGCTGCCTGCTGCGCGGCCAGCAGCTCGGTCACGCCCTTCTCGGCCAGGCCCAGCAGCGCATCGAGTTCGTCACGACGGAAGGCATGGCCTTCAGCGGTGCCCTGCAGTTCGATGAAACCGCCGCCGTCGTTCATCACCACGTTCATGTCGGTGTCGCAGTCGCTGTCTTCGGGGTAATCCAGGTCCAGCACCGGGGTGCCGCGGTAGACGCCGACCGACACCGCCGCCACCGCGCCGAGGATCGGGTTGCGCTTGATGTCACCGCGCTTCATCAGCACGTTCACTGCATCGACCAGGGCCACATAGGCGCCGGTGATGGCAGCAGTACGGGTGCCACCGTCGGCCTGAAGCACGTCACAGTCCAGGGTGATGGTGCGTTCGCCCAGTGCGTTGCGGTCCACGCAGGCGCGCAGGCTGCGGCCGATCAGGCGCTGGATCTCCAGCGTGCGGCCGCCCTGCTTGCCGCGTGCGGCCTCGCGGTCGCTGCGGGTGTGGGTAGCGCGCGGCAGCATGCCGTACTCGGCGGTCACCCAGCCTTCGCCCTTGCCACGCAGGAAGCCCGGCACCCGGTTCTCGATGCTGGCCGTGCACAGCACGCGGGTTTCACCGAAGCAGACCAGCACCGAACCTTCGGCGTGGCGGGTGAAACCGCGCTGGATGACGACCGGGCGCAGCTGATCGGGCTGACGGCCACTGGGGCGGAAATCGGACATGGGGCAGGTTCCGTAGGGAAAGGGAGTACGCCACCATCCCCGCGGCCTTCACGGGGCGGGGAAAGGGGCTCAAAAGAGACCGCTAGGGTACCATTCCCCCTTTGCAAGCACCGGATACATCCATGATTCGAAGCATGACGGCCTATGCCGGCGGCGAGCGCTCCACCCCGTGGGGAACGCTGGGCTGCGAGCTGCGCTCGGTCAACCACCGCTTCCTGGAAGTGGGCACGCGCCTGCCCGAGGAACTGCGCGCATTGGAACCGCAGCTGCGCGAACGCATTTCCGCGCGCCTGAGCCGTGGCAAGCTGGATCTGGTGATGCGCCTGCGCGCGCCGGAATCGGCTGCCAGCCTGCAGGTCAACGAGGTGCTGCTGGGCCAGCTGGGCCAGCTGGCGCACCGCCTGACCTCCGATTTCCCCAACCTGCAGGTCAGCTTCACCGACCTGCTGCAGCTGCCGGGTGTCACCCAGGGCGAGGCCACCGATGCGGCAGCCCTGCAGATTGAAGCACTGGCGCTGCTGGACCAGGTGCTGGAGGGCTTCATCGCCGCCCGCGAGCGTGAAGGCAATACGCTGGCCACCGCCGTCGCCGAGCGCGTGGATGCCATCGAGCGCATCGCCGCCGAGGTGCGCACGCTGATTCCGGCCATTCGCGACGGCCAGCGCACCAAGCTCGCCGCCCGCCTGGCCGACCTGCCGCATCCGGTTGATCCGGGCCGCGCCGAGCAGGAACTGGTGATGTGGCTGCAGAAGCTGGACGTGGACGAGGAGCTGGATCGCCTGTCCAGCCATATCGTCGAGATCCGCCGCGTGCTCAAGCAGCGTGAACCGGTCGGCCGCCGCCTGGACTTCCTGCTGCAGGAGTTCAACCGCGAGGCCAACACGCTGGGCTCCAAGTCGGTGGACAGCCGCACGTCCAACGCCGCCGTCGAGCTGAAGGTGCTGATCGACCAGATCCGCGAGCAGGTGCAGAACATCGAATGAGCATTTCCACGCCCCCGGCCGCGATCGCACGCGGCACGCTGTACATCGTTGCCGCGCCCTCCGGCGCCGGCAAGAGCAGCATCGTCAACGCCACCCTGGCGCGCGACCCGCAGATCGCGCTATCGATCTCGTTCACCTCGCGGGCCATGCGCCCGGGTGAAGTGAACGGCCAGCACTACCACTTCGTCAGCGCGGAGAAGTTCGAGGAGATGATCGCTGCCGGCGACTTCTTCGAACACGCCTGGGTGCATGGTGACTGGAAGGGCACCGCCCGCCAGTCGGTGGAGCCGCAGCTGAACGCCGGCCAGGACGTGCTGCTGGAAATCGACTGGCAGGGCGCGCAGCAGGTGCGCCAGCTGGTGCCGGGCACGGTGACGGTGTTCATCCTGCCGCCGTCCAAGCAGGCCCTGCAGGACCGCATGCGCAAGCGTGGCCAGGACAGCGAGGCGGTCATCGCCCAGCGCTTGGGCGCCGCCCGCGATGAAATGCTGCACTTCAACGAATTCGACTACGTCATCGTCAATGAAGTGTTCGACACCGCCGTGGACGAACTGTGCGCGATCTTCACCGCCAGCCGCCTGCGCCGGGACGCCCAGAAGGTCCGGCACGCCGGCCTGATCCAGGCGCTATTGACCCCGGATGCGAGTTCAACTGATTGATTCCTAAAGGGTCCGGTGGGGGTTGGCTTGATTTTGTCCAGCCCCTGCCAGTACACTCCGTCCCCTTTCCCTCATTCGACTGAGCGGCCGACCGGTCGCCGGGAGCCCGTATGGCCCGCATTACCGTAGAAGATTGCCTGGAAGTCGTTAACAACCGTTTCGAGCTGGTGATGATGGCTTCCAAGCGCGCCCGTCAGCTCGCCAATGGCGTGCAGGCCACGCTGGACAACAGCGAGACCGAGGACAAGCCGACCGTGCTGGCACTGCGCGAGATCGCTGCCCGCAAGATCGACAACGCGCTGATCGACGAAGTCGAGAAGGCCGAGCGTGAGCGCGCCGAGCGCGAAGCGCTGGAGTGGGCCGCCGCTGAAGTGGTCGCCGACGAAGACATGTCCAAGAACGACGATTGATCGCATCGATCAACGTCATTGCTGGATACGCCGAACAGCCCGCCCCGTGCGGGCTGTTTCGCATTCAGGGTTTGCCGTAAACGTCGCGCTGGCATAGGCTTTGGCCATGAACCCAGGCCCCACTGCCAAGGTCGCCGCAGTCCCCGCTGCCGCCGTACCCGATTACGTCCTCCAGCTCGAACGCGCCGCCCACTATCTGCCGCCCGAGCAGCTGCCGCTGCTGCGCCGTGCGTGGGAAGTCGGCGCCTCCGCGCACGCTGGGCAGACGCGCAAGTCGGGCGAGCCCTACATCACCCATCCGGTGGCCGTGGCCCAGGTGCTGGCCGAGCTCGGCCTGGACGTGGAAGCGCTGATCGCCGCGATTCTGCACGACACCATCGAAGACACCCCGCTGACCCGCGAGGCCCTGTCCGCCGAGTTCGGCGAAGCCGTGGCCGAACTGGTGGACGGCGTCACCAAGCTGGACAAGCTGAAGTTCCGCGACCGCCAGGAAGCGGCCGCCGAAAGCTTTCGCAAGATGCTGCTGGCGATGTCGCGCGACCTGCGCGTGATCATGATCAAGCTGGCCGACCGCCTGCACAACATGCGCACGCTGGGCGCGCAGAGCCGCGAAGCGCGCGGCCGCATCGCCCGCGAGACGCTTGAGATCTACGCCCCGATCGCGCAGCGGCTGGGCATGAGCCTGGTCAAGAGCGAACTGCAGAACCTCGGCTTCAAGGCGCTGTACCCGTGGCGCCACGCGATCCTGGAAAAGCACATCCGCAGCCAGCCGGTCGTGCGCCGCGAGGCGCTGGCGCAGGTGGAAGTGCAGCTGTCGCAGCGCTTGGCCAAGGAGGGCATCGAGCACCGCCTGGTCAGCCGCATCAAGACCCCGTGGAGCATCTACAACAAGATGCGCGACGAGAACAAATCCTTCGACCAGGTGATGGATGTGTTCGGCTTCCGCCTGGTGGTGCGCGGCGTACCGCAGTGCTACCACTCGCTGGGCGCGGTGCATGCCGCGTTCAAGCCGCTGGATGGGCGCTTCCGCGATTTCATCGCCATTCCCAAGGCCAACGGCTACCAGTCGCTGCACACGGTGCTGTTCGGCCCGTATGGTTCGCCGATCGAGGTGCAGATCCGCACCGAGGAAATGGACCTGATCGCCGAGCGCGGCGTGGCTGCGCACTGGACCTACAAGTTCGGCGGTGATTCGCCCAACAGCGCGCAGAGCCGCGCCCACGCCTGGATCGTCGAACTGATCGATTCGCAGCGGGCCGCCGGTTCGTCGCTGGAGTTCCTCGACAACGTCAAGGTCGACCTGTTCCCGGACGAGGTCTACCTGTTCACCCCCAAGGGCAAGATCCTGGCCCTGCCGCGCAATTCCACCGCGCTCGACTTCGCCTACGCCGTGCATACCGACGTCGGCAACATGGCCGTGGCCTCGCGCGTGGACAAGAAACTGGTGCCGCTGCGTAC
>NZ_JBFRFE010000284.1:0-5283 GCF_052114665.1 Stenotrophomonas sp. 2YAF22
TCGCACCGGGGCAGACCATCAGCTACGGCTCGGTGGTCGACCCGTTCGATCCGCTGCAGCCCGGCGGCAGCCGCGGCGTGACCAACCTGCGCACCGGCAATCCGGACCTGAAGGCCGAGCGCTCGCGCAACCTCAACGTCGGCGCCGTGTGGTCACCCGATGCCGATTCCAGCATCGGCCTGGACTGGTACCGCATCGAACAGGACAACCTGGTCAAGCCGGACAGCGCGCAGTTCATCGTCGACAATCCGGGCCTGTTCCCCGGTCGCGTGCAGCGCGATGCGCAGGGCCGCATCCAGATCATCACCAACCAGTACGCCAACCAGGGCGAGCTGACCACCTCGGGCATCGACCTGGAAGCCAACCGTACCTTCCGCACCGACGGCTGGGGCAACTTCACCGTGGCCGGCAGCTGGACCCACCTGCTCAGCTTCAAGCAGCCGCTGGTGGCCGGCCAGGCGCCCTATGACGGCGCCGGCAACAACCGCCATGGCGCGCTGCCACGCACCCGCGGCACCACTTCGTTGAACTGGGCGGTGGGCGACTGGAGCAGCACGCTGAGCCTGCAGTACATGAGCGGCTATGACCAGCGCGTAGCCACGGCCACCAGCAATCCGGGCCTGCGCGATCGGGTCAAGCCGTACCACCAGCTGGACCTGTACGTGGCCTATGAAGGCATTCCGAAGACCACGCTGTCGCTGTCGGTGCTGAACCTGACCGACAAGGACCCGCCGTTCGATCCGGCCGGCGGTTCCAACGGCTTCGACATCAGCCAGTACAACCTGCGCGGGCAGTTCGTTTCGCTGGGCGCGCGTTACCGGTTCTGATGTGCAAAGGGGCGGCGGGCATGCCGCCGCCCCGTTCCCGTTGCCGGCCAGCGGCCGGCACTACAGGAGTGTGCGGACCAATGGTCCGCACCCACCAAAGGCAAGGGCCATGCCCGGCGTGGCTGCATCAACGGCTCAGGTGCAGGAACTGCAGGTGCCGTTCGTACTGGCTGATGATGTCGTTGATGATCTGCTTGCGGCTGTAGCCGACCAGATCGTAGTCCTGGCTACCCTCGTACAGATGCACCTCGGCGCGGTAGTAGCGCTGGTTGCGCAGCTGCTGCGCGGCGAAGGACGGGGTCAGGTAGCCACTGAGGATCACCCGGTACTGGAAGTCCTGCTGCTCGCCGTGGTTGACCGACAGCTCCATGTCGCCCGCTTCGAACCGCGTCTGCACGTCCCAGCCCTGCTCGCGCAGCTGCTCGGCCACCGCCTCCATCGCCGGCTTCACCGTGTCATCCATGAAGCGGTACACCTGGTCGCGTACCGGGAAGTGCATGGCCTGGGTCAGGCGCTGGCGCCAGCCCTGGTGGTGCCGGTCATCGCCGATCAGCGGCGATGGCCTGAACTGCTGCGCGCGCTTGCGGTGCGACTCGTCACTGAAGGCACGGGTCAGGCCCCACATCATCAACAGCAGCACCGCCGAGAACGGCAACGAGGCCAGCACCACTGCTGATTTCAGGGCATCGATGCTGCCGGCCAGCAGCAGGCCAGCGGTCAGCACCGCGATCACCGTGCCCCAGAACACGCGTAGCCAGCGCGGGCCATCGTCCTCCGGCGCACCGCCATGCGAGGACAGCGTGGACAGCACCACCGCCCCGGAATCGGCCGACGTCACGAAGAAGATGAAGCTGACCAGCACGGTCACCCCGATCACCGCCTTGCTCCACGGGTAGCCATCCAGCAACGCATACAGCACCGTCGGTGGGTCATCCACCGCCAGCTGCGCCAACTGCTGCTGGCCATGGTGCAGCACCTGGTCCAGCGCGCTGTTGCCGAAGATCGACAGCCACGCCAGGGTGAAGCCGAGCGGGATCAGCAATACGCCGAACACGAACTCGCGGATGGTGCGGCCGCGCGAGATGCGCGCGATGAACAGGCCGACGAACGGCGCCCAGCCGATCCACCAGGCCCAGTAGAACACCGTCCAGCCGCCCAGCCATTCCGGCCGGCCGCCATAGGCGTATACGTCGAAACTCTTGCCCACCACGCTGCCCAGGTAGTCGCCCAGGTTCTGCATCAGCGTGCTGAGCAGGTACTGGGTGGGACCGGCGCACAGCATGAACAGCACCAGCGCGATCGCCAGCAGCATGTTGATGTTGGCCATCCAGCGCACGCCCTTCTCCACGCCGGACACGGCCACTGCGACCGCCGCGCCCATCATCGCCACCACCAGCAGGATCTGCACCATGTTCGAGTGCGGCACGTTGAACAGGTGCGACAGCCCAGCGTTGAGATGCAGCACGCCGAAGCCCATGTCCGCGCCGATGCCGAACACGGTGGCGACGATGCCCAGGGCGTCGACGGTATAGCCGATGGGGCCGTTGATGCGCTTGCCGATCAGCGGATACAGCGCAGACCGCAATGCCAAAGGCAGGTTGTGCCGGTAGGCGAAATAGGCCATCGCCATCGCCGCCAGCGCGAACACACCCCAGCCATGCAGGCCCCAGTGCAGGAACAGCAGCTGCATGGCCTGGCGCGCACCGGCCTCGCCCGCGGCCGGATCGCCCTGCGGCGGCTGCAGGTAGTGGGTCAGCGGCTCGGAAACGCAGAAGAAGAACAGGGTGATGCTGATGCCTGCTGCGAACAGCATGCCGGCCCAGGAGAGGTAGCTGAACTCCGGTTCGTCATGGTCGGCACCGAGCTTGATGCCGCCGTACTTGGACAGCGCCACGCCGACCACGAACACCAGGTACAGGGTCATCGCCAGCAGGTAGTACCAGCCGACGTTGAGCGCGGCCCAGTCCTGCGCCTTGACCAGCAGGCGACCGGCGCCGATCGGATACAGGCTGACGAACAGTGCGAAGGCAACGACAACGATCGCCGCGAAGGCGAAGACGGGCCGCAGGGTTCGCACCGGCTGATGTTGAGGCTCCAGTGCTTCCATGGGCAGCCATCTCCGGATCGATCAAAGAGTAAGCCGACCGATTCTGGCTGAATCGCAGTGGACACAGGATGAAGTCGTGGCACCGCGCAGGCTTGAACGGCTGGATTTCCGTGCTACGCGCGCGCCTGCAGACCGGCGGGCGTGCCGGGCGGCGTTGTCACTTTGGTCCGATTACGACACGCCGCGTCCGGCACCGACGATTCACCCCATCACATGCACGGCGCACAGCTTGTTGCCGTCGGAATCACGCAGGTAGGCCAGGTACAACTGGCGCCCGGCCTTGTGCCGCACGCCGGCCGGGTCTTCCACCGCGGTACCGCCGTGGGCGACCCCCGCTTCCTGCCAGACATGCACYGCCTGCGGGTCTGCCAGCGCAAAGCCGATGGTGCCGCCGTTGGCATGGCACGCCGCCTCGCCATCGATGGGCGGGATGACCATGAACATCCGTCCATCCTTGATATAGACCAGCTTGCCCTCGTCATCGAACACGCCTGCGCGACCGCCGATGGCAGTGAACAAGGCATCGTAGAAGCGGCGGGAAGCCGCCATGTCGTTGGTTCCGACAGTGACGTGACTGAACATGCGGGCACTCCGTTGCGGGAAAGCCCAAGTGTCGGCCACCTCACTGATCGCCGCAATCAAGCCGGGATCACGCCGTACTGAGCAGCAGCACGGCCGCCGTGACCAGGCCGATGCCGATCCAACCGATCGGGCGCAGGCGGTTGCCGAACAGCAGGCGACCGCAGGTGGCCGTACCGATCACGCCGATCGCGCCCCACATCGCATAGGCGGTCGCCAGGTCCATGTAGCGCACGGCCTGGCCCAGCAGGGCAAAGGCGATCCAGACCAGCACGATGGCGCCGACACCCCAACGCCAGCGACGGAAGCCATCGGACTTGGCCACCATCATGTTCGCGGCCACATCGATCAGCGCCGAGCAGATCACGAAAAACAAGGCCATCAAGTTCATCAGTGCGCCTCCCCGAGGGTGACACAGACGATGCCGACCACCGCCAGCACCAGACCGGCCAGCTGCTGCAGCGACAGGCTCTCACCGAACACGCTGATGCCGACCACGGTCAGCAGGGTCAGGCCCAGGCCTTCCCACACCGCATAGGCCACGCCGACGGCGATGCGGCGCACCGACAGCGCCAGGAAGTAATAGGAAAGCGCCAGCGCGGCGGCCATCACCACATAGCCGGTCCAGCCGCCATCGCGGGCGGCATGGGCCATGAAGGACGTGCCGACCACTTCGGCGACGATCGCCACGGTCAGGCAGGCCCAGGCGACGAAGGCGCCACGGGCGGGAACAGTACGGGACATGTGAAGCTCCTTGCGGGACGGGGACCGCGCCCCGTCATCAGTAGATCCACGCCGTGCGTGGATGATCCGGAACGCCCCCGCAGACAGGGACGACGGCGGCCAGTATCATCGTCTTTTACGGTGGTATCAAAATGGATTCCATCGACAGGAGCGATGGATCAATGCCCTATTCTCCCGAATCCCTGCAGGCCTTCGTCGAGGCTGCCGCGCTGGGCTCGTTCTCGGCGGCCGCCCGCCGGCTACGCAAGACCCAGTCCACGGTCAGCACTGCCATTGCCCATCTGGAAGCGGACCTGGGCATGGTTCTGTTCGACCGCAGCGGCCGCTATCCGCAGTTGACCGACGCCGGCCGGCAGGTGCTGGGCCACGCGCAGGAAATCCTTGCCGCCGACGCGCGCCTGCAGCAACTCAGCGTGCGCCTGGCCGCACCCGTGGAGCCACGCCTGACCGTGGTGTTCTCCGATGTCTACCAGCTCGATCCGGCGCAACGTGTGCTGCAGCGGTTTGCCGAGGCATTTCCCGAGATCGAGCTGGAATGGCTGGATGCCGAGGGGCGCGACGTGCTGGAACTGGTTGATGCTGGCCGCGCCGGGTTGGGACTGCTGCCGCGACAGGCGCAGTACCCCGATGCGTTGGTGGCCCAGCCCCTGGCCCACCACAGCGAACTGGCGGTGTACGTGGCCAGCGACCATCCGCTTGCGCAGGCGGGCGTGCGCGCGGCGGCGCAACTGGCCCGGCATCGGCAGGTGCGGCTGAGTGCGCAGGTCGACCACGCACCGCCGATCAGTGGGCCGGCATGGACCGCGTCGGACTACCTGATGGTGATGGAGATGGCCGAGGACGGCATCGGCTGGGCCGAGCTGCCGCGTGCGCTGGTGCAGCGCTACGACCGGGGCCGCCTGCTGGAACTGCGCGTGCCGGGCTGGCCGAGGCGCATCCACAGCGACCTGGTGTGGCGCCGCGATACGCCACCGGGGCCGGCAGCGTTGTGGTGGGCCGAGGCGTTGGGGTGAGCTAGTGCCGGCC
>NZ_JBFRFE010000285.1:0-5274 GCF_052114665.1 Stenotrophomonas sp. 2YAF22
GAGTGGATGGCCTGGCGTACCGTTTCGTTGCCACGGAACGAGAACGAAACGTTCGATACGCCACCGGACACATGGCAGTGCGGCAGCGTCTGCTTGATGATGCGGGTGGCTTCGATGAAGTCGACCGCGTAGTTGTCATGCTCTTCAATGCCGGTGGCGACGGCGAAGATGTTCGGGTCGAAGATGATGTCCTGCGGCGGAAAGCCGATTTCATCGACCAGCAGGCGATAGGCGCGGGTGCAGATTTCAACCTTGCGCGCGCAGGTGTCGGCCTGCCCGCTCTCATCGAAGGCCATCACCACTGCGGCCGCGCCGTAGCGCAGTACCTTGCGCGCATGCTCGCGGAACACGTCCTCGCCTTCCTTCAGCGAGATCGAATTGACCACGCTCTTGCCCTGCAGGCACTTCAGGCCAGCCTCGATCACACTCCATTTGGAGGAGTCGACCATCACCGGAATGCGCGCGATGTCCGGCTCGGACATGATCAGGTTGAGGTAGCGGGTCATCGCCGCTTCCGAATCGATCAGGCCCTCGTCCATGTTGACGTCGAGGATCTGTGCGCCGCTGGCTACCTGCTGCCGGGCCACATCCACCGCTTCCTCGTAACGGCCTTCCTTGATCAGCTTGCGGAACTGCGCGCTGCCGGTGACGTTGGTGCGTTCGCCGACATTGACGAACAGCAGGTCCGGGGTGATGACCAGCGGTTCCAGGCCGGACAGGCGGGTAGGGCGGACAGGCGTCATGATCGGCGGCAACTCAGCGGCAACAGGGGGGCGTGCGGGAGGGGGCGGAGGTGTTCATGCCGCCTGCACCTGGGCGGCAGGCAGGGCGCGCGGCGGCAGCCCGGCCACCGCCAGCGCGATCGCGCGGATGTGGTCCGGGGTGGAGCCACAGCAGCCGCCGACCAGGTTGAGCAGGCCATCTTCGGCAAAGCCACGCAGGGTGGCGGCCATCTCCTCGGGCGTTTCGTCGTACTCGCCGAAGGCGTTGGGCAGGCCGGCGTTGGGATGGGCACTGACGTAGCAGTCCGACACCTGCGACAGGGTTTCCACGTGCGGACGCATGGCATCGGCGCCGAGCGCGCAGTTCAGGCCGATCGACAACGGCCGTGCATGCGCCAGCGACGCCTGGAACGCTTCGGCGGTCTGCCCGGACAGGGTGCGCCCGGAGGCATCGGTGATGGTGCCGGAAATCATGATCGGCAGCCGCGCGCCACGTGCATCGAAGGCTTCCTCGATGGCATACAGTGCGGCCTTGGCGTTGAGCGTATCGAAGATGGTCTCGACCATGATCGTGTCGGCGCCGCCATCGATCAGCCCGTCAATGGCTTCGCGGTAGGTACCGCGCAGCTCATCGAAACTGGTGTTGCGGAAGCCGGGATCATTGACGTCCGGGCTGATCGAGGCGGTGCGGCTGGTCGGGCCGAGCACGCCGATGACGAAGCGCGGCTTGCCCGGCGTGGTCGCCGCCACCGCATCACAACAGGCACGGGCAACGGCAGCGCCCGCCTTGTTCAGCTCGTACACCAGATGTTCGAGGTGGTAGTCGGCCTGGCTGACCGAGGTGGCATTGAAGGTGTTGGTTTCCACCAGGTCCGCGCCCGCTTCCAGGTAGGCGGTGTGGATGCCTGCGATGACTTCCGGTCGGGTCAGCAGCAACAGATCGTTGTTGCCTTTCAGGTCGTGGCCTTCGGGTGTCCCGCCATGGTCGCAGCCGGGGCCATGGGCGTGGTCGTAACCACCGGCGAAGCGCTCGCCCCGGTAATCGTCTTCCTGCAGGCCGTGTCGCTGGATCATCGTTCCCATCGCGCCGTCGATGATCAGGATGCGATCACGCAGGGCAGCGAGCAGCGATTCCACGCGTTCCGGGTGCAACCAGGGCAGGGCGGGCATGTCGGCCTCAGGGCTTGTTGGCGATCAGCGAAATCACTTCGAAATGCGGCGGGCGCTTTTCGCGGGTGACCGTTTCCAGGTTGGATACCTGCAGGCCTGCCTTGTCGACGAACTTCTTCAGCTCCTTGTCGCTGAAGCCGAGGTTGACGTGGCCATAGGCATCGACCGCGGCCTTGTGCTCATGACGGGCCAGGCTGCACAGCAGCAGGCGACCGCCCGGGCGCAGCACGCGCGCGGCCTCGGTGACCGCCTGCGCCGGCTTGCTGGCGTAAGTGAGCGCGTGCATCAGCACGACCAGGTCGAAGCTGCGGTCCTTGAAGGGCAGGGCATGCATGTCACCCTCTCGCACTTCAACGTTCGGCAGGCGGCGCAGGCGTTCGCTGGCGGCAGCCACCACGCGTGCGCTGGTRTCGATGCASAYGTAGCGCCKKGCRTGCGGGGCGACCAGTTCGGCCAGCACGCCGTCGCCGGAGGCGATATCCAGCACGTCGCCGGTTTCCAGCAATGGYAGCGCGGTGCGCGCCAGCGCTTCCCAGGTGCGGCCCGGGGAATAGTGGCGCTCCATGTCACCGGCCACGCTGTCGGCCCAGTTCTGGTCGGCAGCGCGGTGGGCAAGCACCGCAGCGACCCGTTCAGCATCCTGGCGCAGCAACGGGTCGTCGCTTCCGTTGCTCAGGGCATGCCACAATGCACGCTGCGCCGGGTCCAGCTGACCTTCGTCGAAGCGGTAATAGGCCGACACGCCCGCACGGCGGTCGCGCACCAGGCCGGCTTCCTTCAGGCGCGCCAGATGAGTCGATACCCGCGGCTGTGCCAGCCGGGTGATGGCCGAAAGCTCGGCCACGGTCAGCTCTTCCTGCTCCAGCAGCGCCAACAGGCGCACGCGGGTAGCATCGGCGAACACCTTCAGGCGGGTCGACCAGTCTTCCAGATCCATAAATATCTACCTATCGCGATATAGAGATATATTCGCCGACCAGCCCTCTTCCGGTCAAGTCGCGGCTCCCCGCGAGTCAGCCGCCGATGCCCGGCCCCGGTACAATCGGGGCACCTGGGCGCGCGCTGCGCGGCCCATAACATCATGTACCCGGGAGGGTGTTGTGGATTTCAGCTTTACCGAAGAGCAGTTGATGCTGCAGGACGTTGCGCGCCGGATCGCGCAGGAAAAGATCGCCCCGAGCGCGGAGCACCATGACCGTACCGGTGAGTTCCCGCTGGACAACATCCGCCTGCTGGGCGAAAACGGCCTGATGGGCATCGAAGTGCCGACCGAATACGGCGGCGCGGGCATGGACCCGATCGCGTACGTGCTGGCGATGGTGGAGGTCGCCGCCGGTGATGCTGCGCATTCGACCATCATGTCGGTCAACAATTCGCTGTTCTGCAACGGCATCCTGACCCATGGCAGCGAAGCGCAGAAGCAGAAGTACGTGCGCGCCATCGCCGAAGGCGAGGCCATCGGTGCATTCGCGCTGACCGAGCCGCAGTCGGGCTCGGACGCGACTGCGATGCGTTGCCGTGCGGTCAAGCAGGCCGACGGCAGCTATGTCATCAATGGCAAGAAGAGCTGGATCACTTCCGGCCCGGTGGCCAAGTACATCGTGCTGTTCGCGATGAGCGAGCCGGACAAGGGCGCGCGTGGCATCACCGCGTTCATGATCGACACCGACAAGGCCGGATTCGGCCGCGGCAAGACCGAACCGAAGCTGGGCATCCGTGCCTCGGCCACCTGCGAGATCGAGTTCAACGATTACGTGGCGCAGGCCGAAGACGTGCTCGGCCAGGAAGGCGAGGGCTTCAAGATCGCCATGGGCGTACTCGACGCCGGTCGTATCGGCATCGCCTCGCAGGCGATCGGCATCGCCCGTGCCGCCTATGAGGCGACCCTGGAGTACGTGAAGGACCGCAAGGCCTTCGGTGCGGCCATCGGTACGTTCCAGATGACCCAGGCGAAGATTGCCGACATGAAGTGCAAGCTGGATGCGGCGCTGCTGCTGACCCTGCGTGCTGCATGGGTGAAGGGCGAGGGCAAGCGCTTCAGCAACGAGGCCGCCATCGCCAAGCTGACCGCTTCGGAAGCGGCAATGTGGATCACCCACCAGGCCGTACAGATCCATGGCGGCATGGGCTATTCCAAGGAAATGCCGCTGGAGCGCTACTTCCGTGATGCCAAGATCACCGAGATCTACGAAGGCACCTCGGAGATCCAGCGCCTGGTGATCGCCCGCAACGAAACCGGTCTGCGTTGATTTTCCCGTGCCGCGCCGCTGCAATGGCGGCGCGGCAGTAGATCCACGCCATGCGTGGATGGCGTTGTGTCCAGATGGCGTGCCCGCCTCTTGCCTGTCAGGATTCATGCTGCTCCAATGCGGATCGTTTTTCTGGAGATACCGCATGATCTACCGCGGCTGGGGCTTCATGACGCTGGTGACGCCGATCGCAGGCATCCTGTTGCTGGCGTACTTTTTCCCGCACGACGGCCCCAAGGGCAACATCCCGCTGCAGCAGGTTCTGCTGGGTGGTGGCATCGGTGCGGCAGTGAACGTGCTGCTGGGCCTGTGGCTTAACCGTGCGCCGCGGCATAAGGGTGAGGCCGCACCCCATCATTTCTTCTTCGTGCCCATGCAATGGGCCGCGCTGGTTCTCGTGGCGGTGTGCGCCGTGATCGCGCTGCTGCGCTGACACGTCGCCTTGGAGAGCGCCAACCAAGGTTGGCGGCTACCGGGCATGCCGCTGCTTTGGTAGATGCCAACCTTGGTTGGCATGGATTCAAAAGCAGCAAAGAAAAAGGCCCCGGATCGCTCCGGGGCCTTTCTCGTTTCAACTTACCGTCGGATCAACGATCCGGGCGGTGGGCGCTTTCCGCATCACGCTGGCGGCCGAGGAATTCCTTCGACGGTTCATCCAGCTTGTCGCCCAGCATGCGGCGCACCACCACGAAGAACACCGGGATCATCAGCAGGCCGAGCAGGGTGGCGAACAGCATGCCGCCGATCACGCCGGTGCCGATGGCGTGGCGCGAGTTGGCGCCGGCACCGGTGGAGATCGCCATCGGGATGACGCCCATGATGAACGCGAAGGACGTCATCAGGATCGGGCGGAATCGCAGGCGCGCCGCTTCGATGGTGGCATCGCGCAGGGTCTTGCCCGCCGCACGCTGCTCCACCGCGAACTCCACGATCAGGATCGCGTTCTTCGCGGCCAGGCCGATCACCGTGATCAGGCCGATCTTGAAGAACAGATCGTTCGGCAGGCCGCGCATCATCGACAGGGCGAGTGCGCCCAGCACGCCGAGCGGTACCACCAGCAGCACCGCCACCGGGATCGACCAGCTTTCATACAGCGCGGCCAGGCACAGGAACACCACCACGATGGACAGCAC
>NZ_JBFRFE010000286.1:0-5269 GCF_052114665.1 Stenotrophomonas sp. 2YAF22
CCCTGGCCCTGGCCGCCTGCAGCAACCCCGAGGAAGAACGCAAGGCGATCATGCGCGATCGCTTCCAGATTCCCGCGGTGCTGTTCGGCGCGTTGCTGCTGTACGCCGCATTGACCACGCTGCTGCCCTCGCTGGTGTTCCGCACGCCGTTCGATGTCGACCCGGTCGAGCAGGAGCCGGCAGGGCAGGGCGAAGATGCACCCGTGGCGGCGACGGACGTGGTTGCCGTCGCCCCTGCAGCCGAGCGCTGAGGTAGATCCAGGGAGTGCGGTTTGCGCGCATCGGCCATGGCCGTTAGGGTTGGGGCATGAAACCGATCGCCGCTGTTGCTTCCGCCTTCGCCCTGCTCGGCCTCGCCGCCTGCTCGCAGCCATCGCATACGGTCAACCACGATCTGTCGACCGCGCCGGCCGACGCCTTCATGGCCGCGGTCGCTGCCCATTGTGGCCAAGCGTACGAGGGCAGGGTGGTGGAAGACACGCCGGCACCCACCGGCAAAGATCCCTTCGCCGGGCAGAAGCTGGTGATGCACGTGCGGGGCTGCGCCGACCCGGGCCATGAGCTGCGCATCCCGTTCCACGTCGGTGATGACCATTCGCGCACCTGGGTGTTGACCCGCACCGAGCACGGGCTGCGCCTGAAGCACGACCATCGCCACGCCGATGGCAGCCCCGATGCGATCACCCTCTACGGCGGCGACAGCAAGCCGCCGGGTACCGCCGAACGCCAGCAGTTCCCCGCCGATGGCGAGTCCGTAGCGATGTTCCGCCGCGCCGATATGCTGGCTTCAACCCACAACACGTGGGCGATGGAGATCGAGCCGGACCAGCGTTTTGTCTATGAGCTGACGCGCCCGGAAGGGCGCCGTTTCCGGGTCGAGTTCGATCTCAGCAAGCCGGTCGCGCTGCCGCCGGCGCCCTGGGGCGACCAGGCTTCGCCGGCACCCTGATTGCGGGGTCGGATCCCTCCTTTTGGAGGGTTCCGACCCCAGCATTGCACGCCCCCAAGGGGCAGAGCGCTGGCCGTCGGCCAGGGATCCGACCCTGCCATCAACGCGTGCCGAAGCGCGCCCGGCAGCCGTTGCTGACCCACACGTTGCCGCGCGAGTAGCCCCAGGTCCGGCCTTCCTGGCAGGCACTGCCGGACAGCTGCTGCTGCAGCACCGGCCGGCCCTGGCGGTCGTCCCAGTTGCAGCTCTGCTGGCGGTTGTTGTTGCTGCTGCAGGTCACGGTGTAGTTGCTGTTGCCGCCCCCCCAGCCGCCGCCATTGCCGCCGCCCCAGCCACCGCCGCGGGCTTCGGCGAACTCGGCGCGGCAGCCGCGGTTGACCCAGATCGCGCCGTTGCGCACGCCCCAGTTCTGGCCTTCCACACATTGGGTGCCGGAGATCTGCCGGACCACGCGCGCGTTGCGCCAGCCGACCGGGCAGCTGCGTTCGCGGTTGTCCTGGCTTTCGCAGCGCACGGTGCCGCTGTTGCCGTTGCCGTTGCCACCACCCCAACCGCCGCCGTTGCCGCCACCCCAGCCGCCTCGGCCCTGGGTGAATTCGGCGCGGCAGCCGTTGTTGACCCAGATGCTGCCATTGCGGGTGCCCCAGGTTCGGCCTTCCACACAGGCCGAGCCGGACAGCTGGCGGACCAGCCGGGCGTCGCGCCAGCCGGTGTTGCAGACGCGTTCGCGGTTGTTCTGGCTCTCGCAGCGGACCACCCCGTCCTGCGCGGCGGCAGGGGCGGAGTGCAGGGCGAGCGCGGTAAAGGTGCCAAGGATCACGGCCAGGCTGGCCAGAGACTGCAGTTTCATGGCGACATCCCCATACGGGAGTAGGTGCGCGACTATAAGGACCGGGGCGATCAAGCCCGCGTGACCGTCCGCATTTGCCCCGGCCGGGGCCTCGGCCGCAGAATAAGAGGCTTTCCGGCCCCCATCAGGCGCCGGCGTTCTCCAGCGGAGCTTTCCCCCCATGCGTACCCACTTCTGCGGCCTGGTCGATGAGACCCTGATTGGCCAGACTGTCACCCTCGCCGGCTGGACCGACGTGGCCCGTAACCAGGGCGGCGTCTGCTTCATCGATCTCCGCGATCATGAAGGCATCGTGCAGGTGACGGTGGAGCTCGACAACGCCGAAGTGTTCGCCGTGGCCGCCTCGCTGGGCTATGAGGACGTGCTGCAGGTGGAAGGCGTGGTACGTGCCCGCCACGCGGTCAACGACAAGCTGCGCACGGGCAAGGTGGAAGTGATCGCCACCGCCATCACCGTGCTGAACAAGGCCGCGCCGCTGCCGTTCCACGCCCACGAGAACCCGGGCGAAGAAACCCGCCTGAAGTACCGCTATCTGGACCTGCGCCGTCCGGAGATGCAGCGCATGCAGCGCACCCGCATCAAGCTGGTGCAGGCCCTGCGCCGCCACCTGGACGAAAAGGGCTTTCAGGACATCGAAACGCCGATCCTGACCAAGGCCACCCCGGAAGGCGCACGCGACTTCCTGGTGCCGGCGCGCATGCACCCGGGCGAGTTCTATGCCCTGCCGCAGAGCCCGCAGCTGTTCAAGCAGATCCTGATGGTGGCCGGCTTCGACCGCTACTACCAGATCGCGCGCTGCTTCCGCGACGAGGCCCTGCGTGCCGACCGCCAGCTGGAATTCACCCAGCTGGACATGGAGTTCGCCTTCGTCCGCGAGCGCGACGTGCAGGACTTCGTCGAAGACATGATCCGCGCCATCTTCAAGGAAGTGGTCGACGTCGAACTGGATGCCAGCTTCCCGCGCATGACCTGGGCCGAGGCGATGCGTCGCTATGGTTCGGACAAGCCGGACCTGCGCATCGCGCTGGAACTGGTGGACGTGGCCGAACTGGTCAAGACCAGCGAATTCCCGGTGTTCACCGCTGCTGCCAACGATGCCGATGGCCGTGTCGCCGCGCTGCGCATCCCCGGTGGTGCCAGCCTGTCGCGCAAGCAGATCGACGAGTACGCCGCGCACGCCGCCAAGTACGGTGCGAAGGGCCTGGCCTACATCAAGGTGGGCGAGAACGGTGAAATCAGCTCGCCGATCCAGAAGTTCTTCAGTGAAGAGGGCTTCGCCGCCCTGGTCGCCCATGTCGGCGCCGGCAACGGCGACATCGTGTTCTTCGGTGCCGGCGGCTACAACAAGGTGTCCGACTTCATGGGCGCGCTGCGCCTGAAGGCCGGCAAGGACTTCGGTCTGGTCGCCGACAGCTGGGCGCCGCTGTGGGTCACCGACTTCCCGATGTTCGAATGGGACGAGGAAGCGCAGCGCTACGTCGCCCTGCATCACCCCTTCACCGCGCCGGCCGTGGACGACATCGCCGACCTGCGCGCGCACGCCAAGACCGCCGTTTCGCGCGGCTACGACATGGTGCTCAACGGCAATGAAATCGGCGGCGGTTCGATCCGTATCCACCGCCCCGACATGCAGAGCGCGGTGTTCGAACTGCTCGGCATCGGTGCCGAAGAAGCCCGCGCCAAGTTCGGCTTCCTGCTCGACGCGCTGAACTACGGCGCGCCGCCGCACGGTGGCATCGCCTTCGGCATCGACCGCATCGCCGCGCTGATGGCCGGCACCGAGTCGATCCGCGACGTCATCCCGTTCCCGAAGACCACCGGTGCGCAGGATCTGATGACCGACGCGCCGTCGCCGATCGTCGACGAGCAGCTGGCCGAAGTGCACATCCAGGTTCGCCCCAAGAAAAACTGATCAGGAGATCCAGGCAATGACCGAGTTTGCGTTTTCGCTGGAGTGGGAAAAGCTGGGCAATGAAGGCTCCGAGGCCAACCTGGTCACCGAGCGTGCACGTGTCTTCGGTGGTTGGCTGGTCCGTGTCGGTACCAACCCGTCGGCCATGGCCCTGACCTTCGTCGCCGACGGCGAAGGCCGCTGGGACGGTGAAGACTTCGGCGTCGAGGATTACGAAGACGACGAAGAGGAAGAGTACGACGAGGACGAGGAAGGCGAAGAAGAGGAAGACGGCGAGGAAGAAGAGGAAGACGAGGAATACGAAGAAGAGGAAGAGGAAGAAGACGACAAGGAACCGGCGGAGCGGGCTTGACCCGAACCGTGGTCCTGACGTCAACTCGACCCATGTATTCGATCCGCCGCGCCACTGTGGACGACGCGCCGACCCTGTCGGCGCTGGCCGCACGCACGTTCACCGAAACCTTCGGCCATCTGTATCCGCCGCAGGACCTGCAGGACTTCATCGACGAGGCCTACACGGTCGAGCGTCAGCGCACGATCCTGGCCCACCCCGATTACGYGGTGTGGCTGCTGGAGCTGGATGGGGAGGCGGTCGGCCATGCCGCCGCCGGCCCCTGTGGGTTGCCGCATCCGGAGGTAAAGCCCGGTGACGGCGAGCTCAAGCGCCTGTACCTGATCAAGACACAGCAGAGCTGCGGCTGGGGCAGCCGCCTGCTGGAAACCGCGCTGGCCTGGCTGGAGCACGACGGCCCGCGCACGCTGTGGCTGGGCGTGTGGTCGGAAAACTTCGGCGCGCAGCGCTTCTACGCCCGGTACGGTTTTGAAAAGGCCGGCGAGTACCTGTTCCCGGTGGGCGATACCAACGATCTTGAGTTCATCCTGCGCCGTCTGCCGCATCCGGCCTGAAACCGTTCACTGCCGCTTGCCCCTGGCTTCTGTTCAATCACCGTAGTTCCGCCCCGCTGACCGCCAGGCTGTTGCACATGACTCCCCCCGTTCTGTTGTTGCATGGCATCTGGAATGCCCGTGCTTGGGTCGGGCCGCTGGCCTGGCGCCTGCGCGCGCGCGGCTTCCAGGTCCATACCTTTGGCTACTCGTCCGTATTTGGCGGTCCCGATGTGGCCGTGCCGCAGTTGCTGGAGCGGCTGGCAGATGCAGGCCCGCTGTCGCTGGTCGGGCACAGCCTGGGTGGCCTGCTGGCGCTGGAAGCCCTGCGCCGGCAGCCGCAGTTGCCCGTGCAGCGCGTGGTCTGCCTGGGCTCGCCACTGCGGGGCAGTGGCACTGCGCGCTCGTTGTCCGAACATGGTTGGGGCCTGGCCCTGGGCCGCAGCAGCGAGCTGTTGCTGGACGGGCTGCCGGACTGGCAGGGCAAGGCCGCCGTCGGCCTGATCGCCGGCTCGGTGCCGCATGGGCTGGGCAGCCTGCTCGGGGCGCTGGATGACGATTCCGACGGTACCGTGGCGCTGGCCGAGACCCGCCTGCCGGGCCTGGCCGACCACTGCGTGGTGCGCACCAGCCACAGCGGCCTGGTGGTGTCACCCGATGCCGCGCGACAGAC
>NZ_JBFRFE010000287.1:0-5261 GCF_052114665.1 Stenotrophomonas sp. 2YAF22
GTTCGACCCGCAGTACGACCTGCCGGGCCGCTACATGTACATGCAGTACAAGCAGAAGTTCTGATCGATCCAGTGATCAGCTGATGCAGCAACGGCCCCGAAAGGGGCCGTTGTTTTTTGTACGTACGTTGCTGGCGTCAACACCAAAGAAGAAGGCCGCGGCATTGCCGCGGCCTTTCTGCATCCAGCGATGAAGAACGCCTCAGCCGTTCGGAATCAGCGTGTCGATCAGGTGTTCGACATACGCTTCGAAGTCCTCGCGCGCCTGCTTGGGCTGCTGCAGCTGCAACGACAACTGCAGGAAGCCCACATACGCCGCATAGGCCAGGCGTGCGCGATGGCGTGCATCGGTCGAGCTCAGGCCCGCCTGGCGGAACGAGGCGATCAGGTAATCGAGCCGCCGCTGCGACACGCGGTCGATCACCGGCCGCACCATCGGATGGTCCAGCGCCTTCAGCAACTCGCTGTAGATGATGTGCGGCTGTACTTCGTGCGCCACCATCTGGAACAGCTGGCGCAGGCGCACGCGCGGGTCCGGCACGTCTTCCAGGCTGCCGAACACCTGTTCCTGCTCGAACAGTTCCCAGCGTTCCAGCGCGGCCTGCAGCAGCGCATCACGCGAGGGGAAGTGCCAGTAGAAACTGCCTTTGGTCACGCCAAGGCGGCGCGCCAGCGGCTCCACCGCGACGGCGCTGACACCTTGCTCGGCAATCAAATCGAGGGCCGCCTGGGCCCAGTCTTCGGCACTCAGGCGGCTGTTGCGGCCGGCACGCGGTTCGCCGGCGGAAGCGTCAGGTTGATTCATTTGCTGATTTAACCATACGCCGGGGTTCGTTGCAGTACGCGGTTGCGGCCGAAACCGTCGACAACCGGGCCAGAAGGGATTCCTGCAGCGCACCATACCGTGCAGTATTGACTTCCTGCAGAAGCAATCCATACTAACGAGTATGGTTATGTCCCCTACTCCCGCTGCATTCCATGACCTGCGCCTGGAGGCTGCCCACGGCGCCTCGCTGGCTGCAACTGCCAGCACCTCCGGCCGTCGCGGGCGCGTGCTGTTCGCACACGGCTTTGGCCAGACCCGCCATGCTTGGACAACCACGGCCAAAGCACTGTCGGCCGCTGGCCTGCAGACGCTGGCCTACGACGCCCGCGGTCATGGCGATTCCGATTGGAATGCAGCCGATCTGGCCTATCACGGCGAGCAGTTCGCCGATGACCTGATCGTGCTTGCCGGCGAGCAGCCGCGACCGCCGGTGCTGGTGGCGGCCTCGATGGGGGGCCTGTTCGGCCTGTTGGCCGAATCGCGCTGGCCCGGGCTGTTCTCGGCCATGGTGCTGGTGGACATCACCCCGCGCTGGGATACCGCTGGCGTCGAACGCATCCTCGCCTTCATGACCGCGCACCCGGAAGGATTCGCCTCGCTGTCGCAGGCTGCCGATGTGATTTCGGCCTATGTGCCGCACCGCCCGCGCAAATCCGAGGATTCACTGCGCGCCCTGCTGCGCGAAGATGGCCATGGCCGCTGGCGCTGGCATTGGGACCCCCGCCTGGTGGCCGAGCTGGCCCGCGACAGCGAGCAGCACCAGGATGCACTGGCCGAGGCCGCGCGCCAGGTGAAGTGCCCCCTGCTGCTGGTCAGCGGTGGCCGCAGCGACCTGGTCACCCCGCAGACGGTGGCCGAATTCCTGGCATTGGCGCCACACGCACGCCACGTACAGTTGCCGCAGGCCACGCACATGGTCGCCGGTGATGACAACGACGCCTTTACCGCTACTGTGTTGGACTATCTGGACGTGTTGCCCGCAGCGGATGCTGCAGCTTCGTCCGCCATAAACGAGCACGTCACCGGAGCACGCTCATGAGCCTCGTCATTCCCTTCCTCGCCCTGCTGCTGGCAGGCGCGTTCGTTGCCTACCACCGCATGCGCCTGCTGACCTGGACGCTGATCAGCGTGGCCCTGTTGGTCGCCTGCTGGTTCATTCCTTACGTCAACCAGACCGCCACGATCGTCGCTGCCGCCGTACTGGCCGTGATCGTCGTGCCGCTGCTGCTGCCGTTCATCCGCAAGCCGCTGCTGACCGGCCCGATGATGAAGGTGTTCCGCAAAGTGCTGCCGCCGCTGTCGCAGACCGAGCGGATCGCCCTGGAAACCGGCTCGGTCGGCTTCGAAGGCGAACTGTTCACCGGTGACCCGGACTGGAACATCCTGCTGAACTACCCCAAGCCGCAGCTGACTGCTGAAGAGCAGGCCTTCCTCGATGGCCCGGTCGAAGAGCTGTGCAAAATGGTCAACGACTGGGAGATCACCCACGTCCATGCCGACCTGCCGCCGGAGCTGTGGAGCTTCATCAAGAAGAACAAGTTCTTCGGCATGATCATTCCGAAGGAATACGGCGGCCTGGGCTTCAGCGCGCTGGCCCACCACAAGGTGATCCAGAAGCTGGCATCAGTGTCGAGCGTGGTCAGCTCCACCGTTGGCGTACCGAACTCGTTGGGCCCGGGTGAGCTGCTCAACCATTACGGCACCCAGGAACAGAAAGACCAGTACCTGCCGCGCCTGGCCGATGGCCGCGAAGTGCCCTGCTTCGGCCTGACCGGCCCGTTCGCCGGCTCGGACGCCACCTCGATCCCCGATTACGGCATCGTCTGCAAGGGCGAGTGGAACGGCGAGCAGGTCCTCGGCGTCAAGCTCACCTTCGACAAGCGCTACATCACGCTGGCCCCGGTGGCCACGCTGATCGGCCTGGCCTTCCGCATGTACGACCCGGATGGCTTGATCGGCACCACCCGCGATATCGGCATCACCTTGGCCCTGTTGCCGCGTGACACCGCCGGTGTGGAAATCGGCCGTCGCCATTTCCCGCTCAACTCGACCTTCCAGAACGGCCCGATCCGTGGCAAGGATGTCTTCATCCCGCTGACCCAGCTGATCGGCGGCGCCGAGAAGGCCGGCAAGGGCTGGAACATGCTCAACGAGTGCCTGGCCGTCGGCCGCTCGATCACCCTGCCCTCCACCGCCAGTGGCGGTGCCAAGGCCGGCGCGGTGGTGACCGGTGCCTACGCGCGTATCCGCAAGCAGTTCGGCCTCTCGGTCGGCCGCTTCGAAGGCGTGGAAGAAGCGCTGGCCCGCATTGGTGGCAAGGCGTACAAGATCAGCGCGCTGTCGCAGGCCACCGCTGCCGCTGTGGACCGCGGTGACGTGCCGTCGGTGCCGTCGGCGATCGCCAAGTACCACTGCACCAACATGAGCCGTGAAGTGATCTCGGACGTGATGGACGTGATCGGCGGCAAGGGCATCATCCTGGGGCCGCGCAACTTCGCCGGCCGCAGCTGGCAGGCCGCGCCGATCGCCATCACGGTGGAAGGCGCCAACATCATGACCCGCAGCCTGCTGATCTTCGGCCAGGGTGCGATCCTCTGCCACCCGTGGGTGCTGAAGGAAATGAAGGCTGCGCAGGATCCGGACACCCGTGCCGGCCTGCAGGACTTCGACCGCAGCCTGTTCGGCCACATCCGCTACGGCATCTCAAACGCCGTGCGTTCGTTCTGGTTCGGCCTGACCGGCGCGCGCTTCGGCGCTGCCCCGGGCGATGCCTACACCCGCCGCTACTTCCGCAAGCTGGACCGCTACTCGGCCAACCTGGCGCTGATGGCCGACATCTCGATGATGACGCTGGGCGGCAAGCTGAAGTTCAAGGAATCGCTGTCTGGTCGCCTGGGCGACGTGCTGAGCCACGTCTACATGACCAGCGCCATGCTCAAGCGCTACCACGACGAAGGTGCGCCGCAGGCCGACCAGCCGCTGCTGGCCTGGGCCTTCCATGACAGCGTGCACAAGATCGAGGAATCGCTGTCGGCGGCCCTGCGCAACTTCCCGATCCGTCCGATCGGCTGGCTGATGTGGGCGCTGATCTTCCCGCTGGGCCGTCGTGCCGAGGCCCCGGGCGACCGCCTGAGCCGTCGCGTGGCTGCGCTGCTGATGGCACCGAACGAAGCCCGCGACCGCCTCGCCAGCGGCGTGTTCCTCACCCCGTGCGAGAACAACCCGGGTGGCCGCATCAACAGCTACCTGAGCAAGGCGATCATGGCCGAGCCGGTGGAGCGCAAGTTCATCAAGGCGCTCAAGACCAAGGGCATCGAAGCGCTGGATTTCGTCACCCAGTTGGACGAGGCCGTGGCCGAAGGCGTGATCACCCAGGACGAACGCACCCTGCTCGAGGAGCTGCGCACGCTCACCCTGGAAACCATCACCGTGGACGACTTCGATCCGGAAGAGCTGCGCTCGGCGGGCTACTACAAGCGCGAACAGAAGGGCGCGCAGTCGCAGGCCGCGTGATCACAGCCACCATGTGAACGACAACGGCGGACTTCGGTCCGCCGTTTCTTTAGGGAGACACCCGATGTCTGCTCCACTGCTTACGCTTTACCACCGCCTGCAGCGCTGGCCTGCCGGCAACTGGTTGTTCTCGCGCGCGGTGTGCTTCAAGGCACCCTACTTCGCCAGCATCGCCCCGCGCATCACGCGCCTGGAGAACGGCCGTTGCGAGGGCACGCTGGCCGACCGCCGCAGGGTGCGCAACCACATCGGCACGGTGCACGCGATCGCGATGTGCAACCTGGCCGAGCTGACCGCCGGGCTGATGGTCGACGCGTCGCTGCCGAAGGGCATGCGCTGGATCCCTAAGGGCATGCAGGTGCAGTACCTGGCCAAGGCGCGCGGCACGCTGCAGGCGACGGCATTGCCGGCGCAGCCGATCGTGGTGGCGACCGAAGGCTATGCGTTGCCGGTGACGGTGAGTGTCCGCGACCGCGCGGGAACGGAGGTGTTCAGCGCGGTCATCGACATGTGGGTGTCGCCGGCGAAGTAGTGTTCCCGCGAACGGCGCAGCCCCTCGTGGGTTGGTCGCTGGATGCGGGTCATGGGTTGGGCCGGAGGGCTGGGGCCAGGCGGGGACGCCGCAAGTACGTCCCTGTAGGCTTAGCCGCGCCATCCATGGCGCGGATACCCCGCCCGGCCCCAGCCCTCCGGCCTCTGACAGTTCTCTGCGGCGTCCACCCACGCAAGAGAAAAAAGAAGAGCAAAAGCAAAAACAAAAAGCGGCCCAGCGGCCGCTCTTTTCATGCGCGCAGAACCCACGAGCGCAGCGACCCGCTGTTGCTCTTGATCTTCTTTTTCTTCTCCGTGGKCTGGMCGCGCACGGAAACTGTCGGGGGTCGGGCGGGTKGGGTTCGCGGGGGTGTCCGCGGCATGGATGCCG
>NZ_JBFRFE010000288.1:0-5237 GCF_052114665.1 Stenotrophomonas sp. 2YAF22
TCGTCGCGCAGCTGCGCCAGCAGTGCATGCATCTGCAGCACCAGCGGGGTGGTGAAACCGGTCGGCTCGACCGCACCATAAAGTCCGGCGCCCAACGTGCCGATACTGCCACTGGGCGTACCGAGCAGGTGCCAGGCCTGGGCCAGCAGCTGCACGGTGGAGGTCTTGCCGTTGGTGCCGGTCACGCCAACCATGGTCATCGCCCGCGAAGGCGCGCCATGGAACTGGTCGGCCATCGCCCCCAGACGCGCACGCAGGTCCGGCACGGCGATGGCATCGGCCGGCGCAGGCAGTTCAGCGGGCGCCGGCGCTTCAAACAGGATCGCGCCGGCACCGGCTGCGCGCGCCTGCTCGACAAAGCCCAGGCCATGCGCGCCGAAACCGGCGATGGCGACGAAGGCATTACCGGGGCGCACGGCACGGCTGTCCAGCACCAGGCCGGTCAGAACGGGATCATGGCCCGCCAGGGCCACGTCCGGAAGCAACTGCGAAAGCAACATCGAAGGGCTCATTGCGTGCCTCCCGTCGCGGGCGGCACATGGGATTGCGCGCTGGGCAGCGCGGCATCGAATTCAGCGGCGGCATCCACCGGCAGTGCGGCTTCGGCCGGCGGTACCGGCAGCACCGAGGCCGAATGCCCGATCTTTCCGGACTGCTGGGCAGCCAGCCACGACTGCAGGTCATCCAGCGGCACGTCCATCAGGCGCAGGGTGCCTTCCATCACGTTGTGATAGACCGGCGCCGACACCAGGCCGCCGTAGAACTTGCCGCCCTGCGGATCGTTGATGACGATGACGGTGGCAAAACGCGGATTGGTGGCCGGCACCACGCCGGCGAACAGCGCGTTGTAGTGGCCGCGCTCGTAACCACCGGGGCCGGTCTTGCGCGCGGTACCGGTCTTGCCGGCCACGCGATAGCCCAGTACCGCCGCCTGCTTGGCGCCACCCTGGGTAACCACCGTTTCCATCATCGCCACCACCTGCTTGGCGACGTTCTCGTCGATGATCTGCTGGCCTTCGTTGCGCTGGCCCTTCACGAACGTCGGCGCGATCAGCTTGCCGCCGTTGGCCAGCGCCGAGTACGCGGTGGCGATCTGCAGCGGCGTGACATTCAGGCCATAGCCGTAGGACATGGTCGTCTTGGTGGTGCCCGACCAGCGGGCCGGACGCAGCACCACGCCACCGGACTCACCCGGGAAACCGCTGTGCGGGACCGAGCCGTAGCCGAAACGGCGCACACCGTCGTAGAACACCTGGTCGGGCATCTTCGCCGCAACCTTGGCCGCACCCACGTTCGAGCTGCGGGTGATCACGCCGGTGACGTTCAGCACGCCGTTGTTGCGCGGCACATCGCGGATGGTGAAACGCCCCAGGGTCATGTAACCCGGGTTGGTATCGATGACGGTGTCCTTGGTCACCGCACCGGCCTGCAGCGCGGTGGCGATGGTCAGCGGCTTCATCGTCGAGCCCGGCTCGACCAGATCGGTCACCGCGCGGTTGCGGCGCGTGTCCGGCTGTGCGTTGGTCAGCGAATTGGGGTTGTAGGTCGGCAGGTTGACCATGGCCAGGATCTCGCCGGTGGTCACGTCCATGATCACCATCGAGCCGCCGGCCGCCTTGTTGGCCACCAGCGCGTTGCGCAGTTCCTTGAAGGCCAGGTACTGGATGCGGCGGTCGATGCTGAGGGTCAGGTCCTTGCCCGGCTCGGCGGCGCGCAGCAGATCACTTTCAACCGTTTCGCCCTTGCGGTTGCGGATCACCCGCTTGCCGCCGGGCTTGCCACGCAGCCATTCGTCGAAGGCCAGCTCCAGGCCTTCCTGGCCGCGGTCATCGATGTTGGTGAAGCCGAGCACGTGCGCCATCGCTTCACCCTGCGGGTAGAAACGGCGGAACTCGCGCTGTGCCGCCACGCCCGGAATCTTCAGTGCGACCACGCGCTCTGCCTCGTCCGGATTGATCCGGCGACGCAGGTACATGAATTCCTTGTCCGACTTCTGCGACAGGCGGCTGCTCAGCTCGTCCACCGACATGCCCACCGCCTGTGCCAGCTCGGGGATGCGCTCGGGCGAACGCAGCAGGTCCTGCGGGTTCACCCAGATCGAAGCGACCGGCGTGGACACCGCCAACGGCTCGCCGTTGCGGTCGGTGATCATGCCGCGCGAAGTCTTGATCGGCAGTTCGCGCAGGTAACGTGCTTCACCCTGGCGCTGGTAGAAGTCGCTGTTGATGATCTGCACGTAGGCGGCACGACCGACCAGCGACACCGAGCACAGGCCGAGTGCCAAGGCCACCCAGCGCAGGCGCTGGCGCAGGTTGAAGGCGTTGCGGGGACGGTTGCGGCCGGTCTTGCTCATGGGCGCACCACCACCACGTCGGCGGCTTCGGGGAACTTCATGCCGAGCTTTTCGCGGGCGATGCTGTCCACGCGGTTGGCTTCGGCCAGGGTCGCCTGCTCCAGCTGCAGGCGGCCGAATTCGATGTTCAGGTCATCACGCGCACGCTCGGCGCGCGACAGCTCGATGAACGTCTGCCGGTGACGGTGACGCACGAACACGACGCCGATCGCCGAGGCCACGGTGCAGGCCAACAGGATGATCAGCAGCAGCCGGCTCATGCATCGGCCTCCCGCTTCTGGGCGACACGCAGCACCGCGCTGCGGGCGCGCGGGTTCATCGCCAGCTCTTCGTCGGTGGCCTTGATGGCGCCACCGATCAGGTCCAGCGTCGGCACGAACACCTGCGCCTCGGGCAGCCGGCGGTTGGCCGGCGGCGCCTTGGCCAGGCGGTTCATGTACTGCTTGACGATGCGGTCTTCCAGCGAGTGGAAGCTGATGACCGCCAGCCGGCCACCGGGCTTGAGCCGCTGCACGGCCGCATCGAGCCCGGCTTCGAGATCGGCCAGTTCGCGGTTGATGTGGATGCGGATGGCCTGGAAGCTGCGCGTGGCCGGATGGATCTTGTCCTTGCCGCGCGGCATCACCGAGGCGATCAGCTCGGCCAGTTCGGCGGTACGGGTGAACGGCTGCTTTTCGCGGCGGGCCACGATGGCGCGGGCGATGCGCCGGCTCTGCCGCTCTTCGCCGTAGGTCCACAGCACGTCGGCGATCTCACGATCTTCCACGCGGTTGATCCACTGCGCAGCACTTTCGCCACTGTCCGGGTCCATGCGCATGTCCAGCGGGCCGTCCTTGCCGAAGCTGAAACCACGCTCGGCCACGTCCAGCTGCGGCGAGGACACACCAAGGTCGAACAGCACGCCGTCCAGGCCTTCGGCGGTCTCGTTCCACTGCAGCAGCTGGGCGAAGCTGCCACGGAAGATCGACACGCGCGGGTCCGGCGCGAAATCGCGCTCGGCAACGGCAATGGCTTCCGGATCCTTGTCCATGACCAGCAGGCGTCCCTCGGGACCGAGCTGGGTGAGCACGCCACGTGCATGACCGCCACGACCGAACGTGCCATCCAGATAACGTCCGTTTTCGATCACCCTCAGGCCTTCCAGGACCTGGGTGTACAGGACCGGCAGATGCACCGCCGGCGACTGCGACACCGGAAGGTGACCGGTCTGCGCTTCTGGGCGCATCCGGGCACCCCGGCTCACAACTTCAGGTCGAGCAACCCATCACCCAGATCCTCATCAGACAACGTCTGCTGGATCAGGGCCCGATGCGCCTGCTCGCTCCACAATTCGAATTTGTCGCCCATACCGAGCAATACCGCCTTCTTCTCAATGCCCACCGCACCGCGGTGGCTGGCGGGAATGCTGATGCGACCGTTGCCGTCCAGCTCCAGGTGGGCGGCTGAACCGACCAGCTTCTGCTGCAGCAGACGTACGACGCGCTGTGTGTTGGGTTTGGACATGACGTCGTCGCGCACCCGCTCCCATTCCGACTCGGCATACAGCCACAGGCAGCCCGATTCGAAGGGGTTGTAGGTCAACACGAGACGGTTGTTGCTGACGCGCGCAACGAGGTCGCGGTGAGCGGTGGGAACCGCCATGCGTCCTTTGTCGTCAACTGTGATGGCCGTCTCGCCCTGGAACACGACGCCTGCACCTTATCCTTCGCCCGGTGAAACATTGAACCACGAAAATCCACAAAACACCCGGATTTCCCTCTGATGCCCACCTTAGCAGCGGCCCAAGGGTTGTCAACAACTTTTCAGCAGGGAAATCGCCAGCCGCATCAATGGTTTGCGCCGATGTTTAGAGAGTTGTTCAAGGTTTATCCACAAGTTGCTGATCCGTCTCAATTTTTGAGATTGAACGGAAGTTCAGGGGTGTGGAGGGCGCGTGAAACATGGGCTGCGCATTCATCCGGAACGGGCCGAAAGCGACGCCGTTCTGCGCAAACCGGGCACAATGGCCCCATGTGCCTGCTTGCTCTTGGCTGGTTGCACCACCCGCGCTGGCGATTGGTGATGGCTGGCAATCGTGATGAGTTCCACGCCCGCCCCACCGCGGCCCTGGCCCCCTGGCAGGATGAGACGTCCGTCATCGGCGGACGCGACCTGCGCTCCGGCGGCGGTTGGGCCGGCGTCGGTGCCGGCGGCCGCATGGCGGTGGTGACCAATGTCCGCGATCCGCAGGCGTCCCAGACCGGGCCGTCACGTGGCGCCCTGGTGGCCGACTACCTGCGTGGCCGCGATCCGGCGGGTATACATATAGAACGCCTGGCCGGGATCTCCGCTGCCTATGCCCCGTTCAACCTGCTGCTGGCCGATGGCCACAGCCTGGAGTATCTGGGCAACCACCCGGCCGAGCGGCAGACGCTTGGCCCGGGCGTGCATGGCATGTCCAACGGCGCGCTTGATGCGCCCTGGCCGAAGACCCGGCGGCTGATGGATGCGCTGTCGGCGTGGCTGGAACAAGACGGGGTCGGATCCCTCTCCCGACGGGAAAGGGCGCTGACCCCAGACCTGACCCCACTCTGGGATGCCCTGGCCGACGAACACCGCCCGGCCGACAGCGACCTGCCCGATACCGGCATCGGCCTGGAGCGCGAACGCTGGCTCAGCCCCGCCTTCATCCGGGGCGACGATTACGGCACCCGCGCCAGCACGGTGCTGCTGATTGACGCGAACGGCCAGGGCGAAATCCACGAGCGGCGATTTGGGCCGCAGGGTGTACCCGGTGGACAGAGTCACGTCATTTTCTGACCTGGTGATGCCCGACGTTGGCCGAACCCCCTTGCCAGCGGGGTAGTGCCGGCCGCTGGCCGGCAACCTCCGGATCTTCGGGCAG
>NZ_JBFRFE010000289.1:0-5227 GCF_052114665.1 Stenotrophomonas sp. 2YAF22
GTCGTAGCGCCCCTGCACGATGACCCCCGGCAGATGGCGGATGCGATCGATGTCGCGCAGCAGCTGGCCTTGATCGAGGAAGCTGTTGTGACAGAAGTAGTGGGCCTCGATGCGTGCCTTGGCCAGTGTATCGAGCGGATCGGTAGCGGACACCGCGTCGACGTCGTGCAGCAGCGTGGCGGCATTGTCTTCCCACCCCAGCCACGCCTGTGCCGCGGCGATGCGGATGGCTTCGTCGGCGTGGTCCAGGCGCTTCCAGTACGCGTCGAGCATGTTGCCGCGCTCGCTTTCCGGAATGTGCGCCTGGTAGCGATCCCAGCGCTCCGGGAAGATCCAGCGCGCACCGCCGTTGAGCTCGGCGAACCAGCGGTTCTCTTCCTCGCGCCCCAGGAACACGCCGCGCACGATCAGCCCGGTGGCGCGGTCGGGATGCGCCTGTGCATAGGCCAGCGACAGGGTCGAACCCCAGGAGCCGCCGTACACCAGCCAGCGCTCGATGCCCAGGTGTTGGCGGACCTTCTCGATGTCGGCCACCAGATGCTGCGTGGTGTTGTCGCGCAGCTCGCCGAAGGGCGTGGAGCGGCCGCTGCCGCGCTGATCGATCAGCACGATGCGGTAGCGCCTGGGGTCGAAGAAGCGGCGGTGGGTGGGCGAGATGCCAGCGCCCGGACCGCCATGCAGGTACACCACCGGAATGCCATCGGGCGTGCCGCACTCCTCGACATGCAGGGTGTGCAGTGCATCCACGGGCAGCGTGTGTTCGCGGTACGGGGTAATCGGCGGGTACAGCGTGCGCATGGCAGTGCCTCACAAGCAGGGGGTACAAGCATAGCGGCGCATATCGACCAGCGTCATCCGCCCCATGTTCAAGTACTCTCTGCGTTCAAGGGGGAGCGCCATCGATTCCTGGCGATCTGGACCCGGCAGGACGCAGAGGATGAATGGCATGAGCGCGCAGGACGTCGCGGAACGACACCCAACGGCGGGCAGCGCCCTCAGCAGCGGCGCCCGTGAGTCGCTGAAGTGGCTCGCGCTGCTGTCGATGACCGGTGACCACGTAGCCAAGGTGGTTTTCGGTGGCTATGTGCCGGTGGTCAGCGAGTTGGGGCGCATCGCTTTCCCGCTGTTCGCGCTGGTGATGGCCTGCAACCTTGCGCAGCCGGGGGCGGATCTGGGCAAGTCGATCCGCCGGCTTGGGGTGTGGGGCCTGGTCGCGCAACCTTTGCATGTGCTGGCCTTCGGCCATTGGCTGCCGTTGAACATCCTGCTGACGTTCTGCCTGGCCGCCGTGGCCGTGCATGCGCTGGTCAACAACCGGCAATTATTGCTGCTTGTGGCGGGAGGACTGCTGCCGTTCTTCGTGGATTACCAATGGGCGGGGGTGGCATTTGTGATGCTGGGCTGGATCGCATTCCGCCACCGGAAATACTGGCTGCTGGCGTTCGGATTCGGCGGGCTGTGCTGGTTCAATGGCAATGGATGGGCATTGCTGGCCATTCCGCTGGCGCTGGCGGTCTCGCGCGTGCAGTGGCGGCTGCCACGATGGCGCTGGGCGTTCTACGTTTACTACGTGGCGCACCTGGCGGTGCTGGCCGCCTATGCGCAATGGCTGCGCTGACGCACGGCGCTCATCGCGGCGGCGAACTGCTCCCGGCTACGTCGCTGGTGTACTGCAGAACCTTGTCTTCGCGCTGCAGCGCAATGACATCCACAGGCTGTCCTCGCAACACTGCGCGCAGGCAGCGGATCGCCTCGGCAGAGTAGCCCAGCTCTGCAGGTGGCAACGACAAGGCAACGCTGCCATCGCTGTGCTGATGCACCACGTATCGTGACAACGGCAGCGCAGCCAACGCATGGGTCAGGTCGATGTTGTTGATCCACTGCTGGTCGGCAGTCAGATAGCGGACCGGACGTCGCCCCTGCAGGCCGACGATCATCGGCGTATCGCCGGCCATGGCCAGCGCGCCGCGGTCGCCGGTGCGGTAGCGCAGCAGCGGCAGGCAGAAATTGAATCCGCCGCTGAGCGTGATCTCACCGACCTCCCCGGGCGGCAACGGCGCCCCGTCGGTACCGAGAATTTCCACATACATGCGCGGCTGCAGCAGTACATGGCCGCCGGCAGCATCGTCATACACGGCCAGCGGGCCCGCCTCGTTCATTGAATACAGATCGAGCACCGCGCAGCCAAAGCGCGCGGCCAGGGCCTGGCGCAGGCCCGGAGACAGCGCCATCGATACCGACAGCAGCGCCTGCGGCCGGTGTCGTACGGGCAATTCCAGCAGCGCTGCGAAGGAAATCGGATCGCCGGCGATCACTTCCGGCTGCATCTGGTCGATGTAGCGTGCGCGGTCCTCAGGATGGCGCCAGTCATCGGGATGCAGGTTGATCTTGGCCAAGCCGGATTCGTCCATCGTCGGTGTCACCGAAACATAGGTGAAGCACCGCTGCTGCATGCCCAGCAACATCACCCCCATCTGGCCGCGGCCGTGCGCCAGGGTGATGCCGAAGCGCTGCAGGGCACGCTTGTGATGGGCCAGATAGCGTGCCGCCACCACCGGATGCGATGGCAGTACCAGTGGATGGCCGGTGGTGCCGGTGGTGCGGAAATTGATCATCCGCTCCAGCGGTACCGGGTCCGGCACGAAACGGGCGATGTCCGCTGCGAGGTCGCCGCGGTGGACCGGTGCAATGTCGGTGAAGGCAGCTGGCATCGCCTGCGCGCGGTAATACGGCACCTGCGCGAATACCTCGGTCACATGCGCCTGCAGCCACGGTGGTGGTTGATCTGGCGTCCACTCGAAGCGCGCGCAGGCGATCTCCCGTTCGTAGCCACGCAATGCCGTCACCTCATCGGCACGCAGGCGGTTGCCGCTGGCATTGCGGAAGATCGGCGCCGCCGGGTGCTCGCGCATCTGCTGCAGCATCGCCTGGCCCGCCGTGCTCAGCGTGGGATAGCGATCGGCATCGGTCGGCTCGCGGCTCACTCGCGGGTCCACTTGTCCGCAGACTCTTCCGCCGCCTTGCGCGCCAAGGCCTCGCGGATCGCACGCGCGCGCTCTTCAGTGGCGCGGCTGGCATCGAGCAGACGCTGCCGTTCCACGCCGCTGACCCGGGCCAGGCGATCGGCCGCCTGGGCCGCTGTTTCACCCTGCGGCAGCAGGCCCAGCCGGGCCACCACGGTGCGCACCAGTTCTTCGCGGCGCTCCGGATCGAACACGAACCGGTCTGCGCTGGTACTGGCCGCCAGCGCCGGCACTGCTTCGGCGAACAGGGGCATCCACGCCTCCGGGGCGATATCCAGTGCATTCCAGTACGCATCTGCCATCAGCCATGCGGTCACCGCTGAAAGCGAGAGCTGGTTTGCATCCACCCCGGCCAGATCACCCGACAGCGTTGCCCGAAGTGCAGGGGGCAGGTGCAGCGAGCGTGCGGCAAACACATCGCCCACCACCGCCGCGACGTGCAGCCGGCCGCTGCCGGCGCGGCGCGGTGGCTCGAGGAAATCGGGCGGCATGTCCAGCAGGCGCCGCAGCAGAACATCAAGGGAGGGGCCGGAGAGCATGGTCAGGTTCCAGACTTGGCAAATACCTGGGTGGAAGGGCAATCGTCACAGGTGCTGCGGGCGCAGCGCGGTCCACGATCATCGCTGCACCCGCATGCCGGCAGGGCCGTAGTGCTGCTGGCTGAAGGCGCGCGCGAACTGCAGCAGGTCGGCCATGTCACGCACCACATGGATGTTCCATCCCGCGTCGCGTGCGCGCAGCAGATCGCCGGTCCATCCCGCGTTGCCGGCATCGGCGATGCGGGACGGCAGCGGACTGTACAGGTTCAGTGCCATGGTGCCGCCACCGCCGGCCACGCGCAGCGCTTTGGCGGCCACGTCCCAGCCGCTGTTGCCACGCTCATCCTTGTCGAACATCGTGGTGATGCCGTCGTCGGAGATGTGCAGGATATGCACCGCCCGTGCATGCGGCGGACGCTCGGCGTAGGTGTCACGCAACCGGTGGATCGGAAACGCGGTGGCGCCACCGAAATAGCCGGTAAGCACCTTGAGGATGTCGTCTTCCGAACGCACGAAGCCGTCGGTGTGCAGGTGCTGCCCGGTGCCGCTCCACAGCGTGGCCTGTACGCGTGCACCCACGCGCAGCGCCGACAGCGCGATGATGGCGCCGGCCAGCGTCAGGAACGAGGTCCATGCCTGCGGGTTGGGCATCGAACCGGAACTGTCCACGTACAGATCCAGGTCCACCGGTTCGGCAGCGGCTTCACGGCCGGGTGCCAGCCCGTGCACACGCTGTACCGTCGTCAGCCCGGGAATCACATGGGGTGACTGCAGCACCGATTGCAGCCAGTCCACTGCGTCCAGTGCATCGCCGGCTTCCCAGGGCTGCAGCCCCTCCGGCAGCGGCTCCAGGGCCTGCGGCTGTGGCCGCGACGGATAGCGGATCAGGTGTGGCAGCGCGCGCTCGCGGTAGTAGCGCACGGCGATCTGATGGTCATCCAGGTCCAGGCCGGCCGCGCGCAGGATCTGCCCGTACTCGAACGGCTCGCGCATCTGTCCTGGCGGGTGCGCGGGGTCCCCGGCAACTGCTTCGGCAGGGAGATCGCTCTTCTGCTGTGCACCGCCGTCGCGCTCATCGCCGGTGATGCGTGGGTCGGATGCGGGGTGCGGCGCCGGCGCCAGCTCGTCGTCCTCCAGCTGCCCCAGGCCGACCGGTTGGCTTCCCTGGCCGGCGTGCCGGGTATCCATCAGGGCATCCACCCGCGCATCCTGCTGTGATTCCAGCAGCCAAGGCAGCAGCAGCGTGGCGAAGCGGCCAGCGCCGCTCATCCAGTCGCTGGCGTAGACGCGCACGACGCGTGCGCCGAGCCAGGCATCGCCCTGCAATGCGCTATCGTCGGTCGAGCCGCCCAGCGTGCCGCGCGGCTGCTGCCACAGTTCCTCGTAGATGCCCATGTACAGCTGCCAGACCGGCGAGCTGGCCTGCGCCGGTTGTCCGGCCAGGCTTCGATAGATCGCATCCATGCGCAGCCCGCTCTGGCGCTGCAGGCGATCGTTGATGAGCAGGTCGGTGTAAAGATTGGCGACCATCGGTGCATGCGCTTCCAGCGTCGGCAGCGCACGGCGGATGCGCGCCAGCAGTCGTGCATGGTCGCTGGCGGTGGCAGGCGCCAGCACGTGGTGGCCGATCTCGTGGGCGAGGATCTCCAGCGCGTAGGGTTGCAG
>NZ_JBFRFE010000290.1:0-5208 GCF_052114665.1 Stenotrophomonas sp. 2YAF22
GGTTGTGGGGGTGTCCGCGGCATGGATGCCGCGGCCAAGCCCCCATGGATGGGTTTACGGCGTCCCCCACAGCCTGACCCACCCCGCCAACCCACAGGAAGCCAGCTTTTGACGTTGCTTCGGCCTCTGCGGGTGCCGGGCGCAGCCCGGCCGAACTACAATCCCGCTCATGCTGAAATTCTCGAATACCTCCTGCCGGGGGCGCCGATGAGCGGCCGTACTGCGAATGACGGCCAGGTCCGCATCATCGGTGGGCGCTGGCGCRATACCCGGCTGCCGGTTCCGACCCTGCCGGGCCTGCGGCCCAGCAGCGACCGCGTGCGTGAGACCCTGTTCAACTGGTTGATGCCCAAGCTGGGCGGGGCGCGCGTGCTGGACCTGTTCGCCGGCAGCGGCGCGCTGGGGCTGGAGGCGGTCTCGCGCGGTGCCGCGCACGCCACCCTGGTCGAGCGCGATGCGCAACTGGCGCGCAATCTGTCCGCTGCCGTGGCCAAACTGCAGGCAGGCGACAGCGTCACGGTCGCCCAGGCCGATGCGCTGCGCTGGCTGCAGGCCGCGCCGGCACAGCAGGCGGATCTGGTGTTCATCGACCCGCCGTTCGCCGATGGCCTGTGGCAGGACGTGCTGGCCCAGCTGCCGCGGCACCTGGCCGCCGATGCCTGGTTGTACCTGGAATCGCCGGCCAGCCACGTGCCGGCGCTGCCCCCGGAATGGCTGCTGCACCGCGATGGCGGCACCCGCGAGGTGCGCTTTGCCCTGTACCGCCGCGCCGCTGCTACACTTTGACCTCATCTGAACATCTGCTACCGCCCATGACCGTGGCCAACCGCCGCATCGCCGTCTATCCCGGCACGTTCGACCCCATCACCAATGGTCATATCGACCTGGTGAGCCGGGCCGCGCCGCTGTTTGAAAAGGTCGTGGTGGGCGTGGCGCAGAGCCCCTCGAAGGGACCGGCACTGCCGCTGGAGCAGCGCGTACAGCTGGCGCGTGGCGCCCTGGGCCACCACAGCAACGTCGAGGTCATCGGCTTCGATACGCTGCTGGCCCATTTTGTACGTTCGGTGCAGGGCGGTGTGCTGCTGCGCGGGCTGCGCGCGGTGTCCGACTTCGAGTACGAATTCCAGATGGCGAGCATGAACCGCCACCTGATTCCGGAGGTCGAGACCCTGTTCCTGACCCCCGCCGAGCAGCACAGCTTCATCTCGTCCTCGCTGGTCCGCGAGATCGCACGCCTGGGTGGCGATGTGTCCGGCTTCGTGCCGGCCGCCGTGCTCGAGGCGCTGCGCAAGGTCCGCGAAGCGAAGTCGGCGCAGTCGTAAGCCCTGGCCAGCAGTAGATCCTGTAGCACCACGCATTCCATTACGCACACCAACACGCAACATTCCGGGAGGAAACCCATGAACAACACCATGCGCGCGATGCTGATCGCCTCGTTTGCCCTGGCTTTCACCGCCTGCAAGAAGGAAGAAGCCGCTCCGGTCGACGAAGCCAAGCAGGCGCTGGTCGCCCCGGCCAAGGAAGACGACGCAGGCTGGAAGAAGTACCTGCAGGAAGTGGCCATCCAGAACATGGGCAACATCACCAACAGCCCGTTCCTGTACTACCTGTCGCCGGAATCGGATCCGGACTTCCAGGCCAAGTACGAGCGCCAGACCGAAAGCGCGACCCAGGCCGTGGCCCGTGGCGTGCAGCCGGGCAACATGCTGGCCTTCGGTTCGTCGGCCTCGGGCAAGATGGCTGACATGATCCAGACCGTGTTCAAGGACGTCTCGCCGGATTYGATGAAGGGCGTGCGCGTCGTCTTCATCGGCCAGTCCGCCGACAACGCCCGCGTGCAGGCCGTGGTCCAGCCGACCGGTGCCGAGTACATTTTCGTCGAAGCCAAGTAAGACCGAGCCGAGGCGGTCGTGCTTCGGCACGGCCCGGGCGGCGCCCTGCGATGGGCGTCGCTGATGACCTGACCGGCCCGCGCGCCCGCGCAGGCCGGTCCTTGTCCCAAGGCGCGGGCGTGGAGTATCGCCATGTCGCTGAAAATCAATGAGCTCTGCGTCAACTGCGACGTATGCGAGCCGGCCTGCCCGAACCAGGCCATCACGATGGGTGAAACCATCTACGTGATCGACCCCGCCCGCTGTACCGAGTGCGTGGGCCATTTCGACGAACCGCAGTGCGTGGTCGTCTGCCCGGTCGAATGCATCGACACCGATCCGGACATCGTCGAAACCGAAATCGAGCTGCTGGCCAAGTTGCGCCAACTGCAGCACGATCATCCCGAACTCTATGCGGAGCCCCCATCCGAATGAAGTCGTTCGCCCGCCCCCTGTTGCTGCTCGGCCTGCTGCTGAGTTCCGTCGCCTGGGCTGATGCCCCGGTTCGTGCCGAGCGCCCCGATGGCGCGGCCATCGCCAGCGGTCACGCCTTGGCCACCCAGGCCGGTGTCGACATCCTGGCCCAGGGCGGCAACGCCTTCGACGCGGCGGTGGCGGTGTCTTCGACCCTGGCAGTGGTCGAGCCGATCAGCTCCGGCCTCGGTGGCGGCGGCTTCTTCCTGCTGCATGATGCGGCTACCGGCAAGGACGTGATGCTGGACGCGCGCGAGACCGCGCCGGCCGCAGCCACGCCACAGGCGTTCCTCGACAAGAAGGGTGACCTGGACCGCGACCGCTCGGTCAACGGCCCGTGGTCGGCCGGCATTCCGGGCCTGCCGGCGGCGCTGGTCGAACTGTCGGCCAAGCACGGCAAGCTGCCGCTGGCGGCCTCGCTGCAGCCGGCGATCCGCATCGCCCGCGACGGCTTCCCGGTGTATGAGCGCATGGCCAAAGGCTATGCCTCGCGCCGTGAAGTGATGGAGCGCTATCCCGGTACGCGCGAGGTCTACCTGCGCAATGGCAAGCCGATCGCCACCGGTGACCTGTTCAAGCAGCCGGAACTGGCGCAGACCCTGGAGCGCCTGGCAGCCGGTGGCTTCGATGGCTTCTACAAGGGCCAGACCGGCAAGCTGCTGCTGGCCGGCGTGAAGCAGGCCGGTGGCAAGTGGACCGCCGAGGAACTGGCCGGCTACCGCGTGAAGCAGCGCGCGCCGATCGTCTTCAACTACAACGGCTGGAAGATCACCACCGCGCCGCCGCCGTCCTCTGGTGGCATCGCCCTGGCCAGCATGCTGCAGATCCTGGAAGGCTGGGACATCAAGCAGATGGATGCCGCGCACCGCACCCATCTGGTGGTCGAGTCGATGCGCCGTGCCTACCGTGACCGCACCTTCTTCCTCGGCGATCCGGATTTCGTGCAGATCCCGCAGAAGGTGCTGGCCAGCAAGGATTACGCGCAGGGCCTGCGTGCCACCATCCACCCGGAAAAGGCGACTCCCAGCGACCTGCTGTCGGGCAACCCGACGCCGCTGGAGGATGACGAGACCACCCATTTCTCGATCATCGACCGTGATGGCAACCGTGTCGGCGCCACCCAGACCGTCAACCTGCTGTACGGCTCGGGTCTGATTCCGAAGGGCACTGGCGTGCTGCTGAACAATGAGATGGACGACTTCGCGCTGAAGCCGGGAACGCCCAATGCCTTTGGCGTGATGGGCTACGCGGCCAACGCGCCGAAGCCGGGCAAGCGCATGCTCAGCTCGATGACGCCGACGTTCATGGAGAACGACGACAAGGTGATCGTGCTGGGCACGCCCGGTGGCAGCCGCATCATCACCATGGTGCTGCTGGGCATCCTCGGCTACGACGCTGGCCTGGATGCGCAGCAGGTTGCCGCGCTGCCGCGCTACCACCACCAGTGGCTGCCGGATCTGATCGAAGCCGAAAGCAATGCGTTCGACGCCGCCACCATCAAGCAGCTGCAGGCGATGGGCCACAAGATCGACCTGCCGGGCGAGGTCGCTGCCGGTGGCCGTGGTTCCAGCCACGTGTGGGGCAACCTGCAGACGGTGGAGTGGGACCGCAAGGCCAACAAGCTGTTTGGCGGCAGCGATCCGCGCAACCCGGTCGGCAGCGCCCAGGTCGTGCCGGCTCCCTGATCCGGCGGTAGCGCCGGGCCATGCCCGGCGGATGCAGACCTGAGAACCCCGCCCGCAAMGGCGGGGTTTTTCATTTCCCGGCTAGCGATTATTTAACGAGCGGCGACCGATAATTGCGTCATGAAACTATGGTCGATCCGCGGTAATACCCAGCGTCTGGATGGCGGTGCAATGTTCGGCAACGCACCGCGCGCGTTGTGGGAAAAGTGGGCAGCACCGGATGAGCTCAACCGCATCGAGCTGGCCTGCCGTGCGTTGTTGGCGAGCCCGCTGGAAGGCAAGACGGTGCTGTTCGAAACCGGCATCGGTGCGTTCTTCGAGCCGCGCATGCGCGAGCGCTATGGCGTGCAGGAAAGCCAGCATGTGCTGATCGATTCACTGCGCGAAGCCGGCTTCGAGCACGAAGACATCGACGTGGTGGTGCTCAGCCATCTGCATTTCGACCATGCCGGTGGCCTGCTGGCTGCGTGGCGCGAAGGTCGTGAACCGGAACTGCTGTTCCCCAATGCGACGTACGTGGTCGGTGCGCAGCATTGGCAGCGTGCGCTGCAGCCGCACCCGCGCGATCGCGCCAGCTTCATTCCGGAACTGCCGGGCCTGCTGCAGGCCAGTGGCCGCCTGGAAGTGGTGGACGGCGAGTATTCAAAGGTGCTCGGCCACAGCGTGCGTTTCAGCTACAGCGACGGACACACGCCGGGGTTGATGCTGGCCGAGATCGTGGGACAGGACCGCGCAGGCACAGGGACACATGGCGGCGTGGTGTTCTGCGCCGATCTGATTCCCGGGCGCTCGTGGGTGCACGTGCCGATCACCATGGGGTATGACCGCAACGCCGAGCTGCTGATTGACGAGAAGCGGCAGTTCCTGGAAGACAAGCTGGCGCGCAACGTGCATCTGTTCTTCACCCATGACCCGCAGGTGGCACTGGCGCAGGTTGGGCGGGATGAGAAGGGGCGTTTCGTGACGCTGCATGAGCAGGGCGAACTGAAGGCGCGCGCGCTGGGGTGAGGTTTGCCGGCAGGGCTGCGCCCTGCACCTGCAGAGGCCGGAGCCGAAGCAACAGCAACAGCGGGCTATCCGTGGGTGGCGGGGCGGTGTCGGATTACGGGGACGCCGCAAGTACGTCCTTGTAGGCTTGGCAGCCGCATCCATGCGGCTGACACCCCGCAATCCGACAC
>NZ_JBFRFE010000291.1:0-5187 GCF_052114665.1 Stenotrophomonas sp. 2YAF22
GACCGATGTTGGTCATGCACGAACCGATGAACACTTCGTCGATCTTGGCGCCAGCGACTTCGGACAGGGTCTTCACGTCGTCCGGGTCGTTCGGGCAGGCCACGATCGGCTCGTGGATGTCGGCCAGGTCGATCTCGATGACGGCGGCGTACTCGGCGTCGGCATCCGGCTCCAGCAGCTCCGGGTTGGACAGCCACGCTTCCATCTTCTCGATACGGCGCTGCAGCGAGCGCGGATCCTGGTAACCCTCGGCAATCATCCACTTCAGCAGCGTGATGTTGCTGGTCAGGTACTCGATGATCGGCTCCTTGTTCAGGCGCACCGAGCAGCCGGCCGCCGAACGCTCGGCCGAGGCATCGGACAGTTCGAAAGCCTGTTCGACCTTCAGTTCCGGCAGGCCTTCGATTTCCAGGATGCGGCCGGAGAAGATGTTCTTCTTGCCAGCCTTGGCCACGGTCAGCAGGCCCGACTTGATCGCGTACAGCGGGATCGCGTTGACCAGGTCACGCAGGGTCACGCCCGGCTGCAKYTTGCCCTTGAAGCGCACCAGCACCGACTCCGGCATGTCCAGCGGCATGACGCCGGTGGCAGCGGCGAAGGCGACCAGGCCCGAACCGGCCGGGAACGAAATGCCCACCGGGAAACGGGTGTGCGAGTCGCCGCCGGTACCGACGGTGTCCGGCAGCAGCATGCGGTTGAGCCAGCTGTGGATCACGCCGTCGCCCGGRCGCAGCGARAYGCCGCCRCGGGTGGAGATGAACTCCGGCAGGGTGTGATGGGTCTTGACGTCCACCGGCTTCGGGTAGGCCGCGGTGTGGCAGAACGACTGCATCACCAGGTCGGCCGAGAAGCCCAGGCAGGCCAGGTCCTTCAGCTCGTCGCGGGTCATCGGRCCGGTGGTGTCYTGCGAGCCCACCGAGGTCATCTTCGGTTCGCAGTAGGTGCCCGGGCGCATGCCCTGCCCTTCAGCCAGGCCACAGGCGCGGCCGACCATCTTCTGTGCCAGCGAGAAGCCCTTGCCGGTGTCGGCCGGCTGCACCGGCAGGCGGAACAGGTCGGTCGGGGCCAGGCCCAGCGCTTCACGCGCCTTGCCGGTCAGGCCACGGCCAATGATCAGCGGAATGCGGCCACCGGCGCGCACTTCGTCGAACAGCACTTCGGACTTGACCTGGAACTCGGCGATCACTTCGCCGTTCTTCAGCGCCTTGCCGTCGTACGGACGCAGCTCGACCACATCGCCGTGCTCCATCTTCGACACGTCCAACTCGATCGGCAGCGCRCCGGCATCTTCCATGGTGTTGTAGAAGATCGGGGCGATCTTCGAACCCAGGCAGACGCCACCGGCGCGCTTGTTCGGGATGTACGGAATGTCATCGCCGGTCCACCACAGCACGCTGTTGGTGGCCGACTTGCGCGAGGAACCGGTGCCGACCACGTCGCCGACATAGGCGACCAGATGGCCCTTGTCCTTCAGCGACAGGATCTGCTGGATCGGGCCGCGCTTGCCGTCTTCTTCCGGGGTGAACGCGGCGTCGTCACGCTTGTTCTTCAGCATCGCCAGGGCGTGCATCGGAATGTCCGGGCGGGTGGTCGCGTCCGGTGCCGGCGACAGGTCGTCGGTGTTGGTCTCGCCCGGCACCTTGAACACGGTGACGGTCAGGCTCTGCGGCACTTCCGGGTTGCTGGTGAACCACTCGGCATCGGCCCAGCTCTGCAGTACGGCCTGGGCGTTGGCGTTGCCGGCCTTGGCCTTTTCCTGCACGTCGTGGAAGGCATCGAACACCAGCAGGGTCTTCTTCAGCGCGTCGGCAGCGATGGCGCCGACGCTGGCGTCGTCCAGCAGCTGCACCAGCGGCGCGACGTTGTAACCGCCCAGCATGGTGCCCAGCAGTTCGGTGGCGCGCTCGCGGCTGATCAGCGGGTTCTGCTCGCTGCCCAGTGCGATCGCGGCCAGGTAAGAGGCCTTGACCTTGGCAGCGTCATCGACACCGGCCGGCACGCGGTGGGTCAGCAGGTCGAGCAGGAACTCGGCCTCGCCCTGCGGCGGGTTCTTCAGCAGTTCGATGACATCGGCCGTCTGCTGCGCGGTCAGCGGCAGGGGCGGGATGCCAAGCGCAGCGCGCTCGGCGACGTGGTGGCGGTAGGCTTCCAACATGACAACTCCCGGGTAATACGATTTGAGGATTGGACGGGCTCAGGCTTGCGGCACGATCAGCTTCAGGCCCTTGAAGTAGTCGCGGTAAAACGTGTCGTTCCAGGTGATCAGGCCATCGCACTGCAGCAGTGCGTGGGCGCCGACCATGAATTCATCCAGGCTGCGGCGGCTGCCGCTGCGCTGGCGGTGACGGCGGTGCATCTCGCCGGCGCGCAGCGCCGACTTGGCTTCCATCGGGTTGAAGTGCACGCCCATTTCTTCCAGCGCTTCGAGCACCTCGGCACCGCCGCGCAGCGATGCGCAGACCTCGGCCAGGGTCGCGCCGCAGACCACTACGCGGCCACCCACCAGGCTCTGCCTGAGCATGGCCTCCACGGCATCGGCCTGCGGACCATTGCTGAGCAGCTCGACCAGCACCGGTGAATCAACGGCGATCATCACGGCTTATTCCTCGTCGCGCACCGAACGCACGGCGGCATCGGCCGATTCGAAGCCATCCAGCGCGAACTTGCCGCGCGCCCGTGAAATGGCATCGTCAACACTCTTGCGCAGGATGATGCGGCTGCCATCCAGTTCGACCTTCAGCAAGGTGCCCTTGGTCAGGCCGAGGGCATCACGCACCGCCTTGGGCAGGGTGATCTGTCCGCGTTCTGCAACAGTGGCTTCCATCGGTAGGCCCTCCAGAGTATGCACAAATTATACATACTTTCCCGGGCATACTTCCACCCTGAACTGGACCGGCACTCCGCCAGCCCTTGCCTCGCAAAGGATCGGCCACACACGTGACATACGCCATACACCTTCCCCTGTAGTCTGGAACCGATGCCGCAGGCCTGACCCGGCCCGGGTGAATCCATTCAGTTTGGGGTTCATACTGGGAGCACCGGGGCCAGCAGGCCCGCGGCGACCGCAAGCAGGCCCGTCCACGCACGAGCCACTGCAAGCCATCCGCAAGAGGAGTCATCCCGCATGAGCGATTCGTTCTCCACCCGCAGCCAGCTGGACGTCGGCGGCAAGACCTACGACTACTTCAGCCTGCCCAAGCTGGGCCAGCGCTTCGACATCTCCCACCTGCCCTACTCGATGAAGATCCTGCTGGAGAACCTGCTCCGGCACGAGGATGGCGGCGTCACCGTCGGCAAGGATCACATCGAGGCCGTCGCCCGCTGGCAGCCCAGCGCCGAACCGGATACCGAAATCGCCTTCATGCCCGCGCGCGTGGTCCTGCAGGACTTCACCGGCGTGCCCTGCGTGGTCGACCTGGCCGCGATGCGCGATGCGGTGGTCAAGCTCGGCGGCCGCCCCGAACAGATCAATCCGCTGATTCCCTCCGAACTGGTCATCGACCACTCGGTGCAGGTGGATGTGTTCGGCAAGCCCGACGCGCTGGACCTCAACGGCAAGATTGAATTCCAGCGCAACCAGGAACGCTACGGCTTCCTGCGCTGGGGCCAGAAGGCCTTCGACAACTTCAAGGTGGTGCCGCCCAACACCGGCATCGTCCACCAGGTGAACCTGGAAAACCTGGCCCGCGTGGTGATGACCGCGGACAAGGACGGCAAGGCGGTCGCCTACCCCGATACCGTGTTCGGCACCGATAGCCACACCACCATGATCAATGGCATCGGCGTGCTCGGCTGGGGCGTGGGCGGCATCGAAGCAGAGGCCGCCATGCTTGGCCAGCCGTCCTCGATGCTGATCCCGCAGGTGGTCGGCTTCAAGCTGACCGGCCGCATGCCCGAAGGCGCCACCGCCACCGACCTGGTGCTGACCGTCACCCAGATGCTGCGCAAGCWCGGCGTGGTCGGCAAGTTCGTGGAGTTCTACGGCGACGGCCTGCAGCATCTGCCACTGGCCGACCGCGCGACCATTGGCAACATGGCCCCCGAATACGGCGCCACCTGCGGCATCTTCCCGATCGACAACGAATCGCTGACCTACCTGCGCCTGTCCGGCCGCAGCGAAGAGCAGATCGCCCTGGTCGAAGCCTATGCCAAGGCGCAGGRCCTGTGGCACGACGCCAACAGCCCGCATGCGCAGTACAGCACCACGCTGGAACTGGACATGGGCACGGTGAAGCCCTCGCTGGCCGGCCCCAAGCGCCCGCAGGACCGCGTGCTGCTGGAAGACGTGCAGAAGAACTACCGCGACGCGCTGGTCGGCATGACTGCCAACCGCGACAAGCGCAGCGAGGATGTCTCCACCTTCGTCAATGAAGGCGGCGGCGCCGCAGTGGGCAACGAGCAGCTGGCCAAGGGCTACGCCGACATCGAGATGGACGGCAGGAAGGTGCGGCTGAAGGATGGTGCGGTGGTCATCGCCGCCATCACCTCGTGCACCAACACCTCCAACCCGGCGGTGATGATCGGCGCCGGCCTGCTGGCCCGCAACGCGGCCGCCAAGGGACTGGACCGCAAGCCGTGGGTCAAGACCTCGCTCGGCCCAGGCTCGCGCGTGGTCACCGACTATCTTGAAAAGGCCGGCGTTCTCACCGAGCTGGAGAAGATCGGCTTCTACGTAGTGGGCTATGGCTGCACCACCTGCATCGGCAACTCCGGCCCGCTGCCGACCGAAGTCAGCGCCGGCATCGCCAGTGGCGACCTGGTGGTGACCTCGGTGCTGTCGGGCAACCGCAACTTCGAGGGCCGCGTGCACCCCGAAGTGAAGATGAACTACCTGGCCAGCCCGCCGCTGGTGGTGGCCTACGCCATCGCCGGCACCACCGACATCGACCTGACCACCGAGCCGCTGGGCACCGGCAGCGATGGCGAGCCGGTGTACCTGCGCGACATCTGGCCAAGCAACAAGGAAATCGGCGACGTCATCGCCGCCACGGTCGGCCCGGAGATGTTCAAGCAGAACTACGCCGACGTGTTCAAGGGCGATACCCGTTGGAACACCATCGCCTCGCCGGACGGTGACCTGTACGCGTGGAGCGATGCGTCCACCTACATCAAGAACCCGCCGTACTTCGATGGCATGACCATGCAGGTCGGCAGCATCGATGATGTGCACGGCGCACGGGTGATGGG
>NZ_JBFRFE010000292.1:0-5152 GCF_052114665.1 Stenotrophomonas sp. 2YAF22
GGAGCTGGACCGGCACATCGTCGGCCAGCATGACGCCAAGCGCGCGGTCGCCATCGCCCTGCGCAACCGCTGGCGCCGCATGCAGCTGCAGCCCGAGCTGCGCAACGAGGTCATGCCCAAGAACATCCTGATGATCGGCCCGACCGGCGTCGGCAAGACCGAGATCGCGCGCCGCCTGGCCACGCTGGCCAACGCGCCGTTCGTGAAGGTCGAAGCGACCCGCTTCACCGAAGTCGGCTATGTCGGCAAGGATGTCGAGCAGATCATCCGTGACCTGGCCGATACCGCCGTCAAGCTGTACCGCGAGCAGGCCAAGGTGCGCGTGCGCACGCAGGCCGAAGAACGCGCCGAAGACCGCATCCTCGACGCGCTGCTGCCACGCCGCAGCGGTGGTATCGGCTTCGACCCGGAAGCGGCACGCAACGAACCGTCGGCGCAGGACAACGAGACCCGCATCAAGTTCCGCAAGATGCTGCGCAACGGCGAACTGGACGATCGCGAAATCGAGCTCGACCTGACCGCCAACGTCAGCATGGACATCATGACCCCCCCGGGCATGGAGGAAATGGGCCAGCAGCTGAAGTCGATGTTCGCCAACCTCGGTGGTGGCGCCAAGGCGCACAAGCGCACGCTGACCATCAAGGCTGCGCGCCCGCTGCTGCAGGAAGAAGAAGCCGGCAAGCTGGTCAACGAGGACGATATCCGCACTGCCGCGATCGAAGCCTGCGAGCAGCACGGCATCGTGTTCATCGACGAGATCGACAAGGTCGCCAAGCGAGGTGACAACGTGGGTGGCGGTGATGTCTCGCGCGAAGGCGTGCAGCGAGATCTGCTGCCGCTGGTGGAAGGTTCCAACGTGTCCACCAAGTACGGCACGATCAAGACCGACCACATCCTGTTCATCGCATCGGGCGCGTTCCACCTGGCCAAGCCAAGCGACCTGATCCCTGAGCTGCAGGGCCGCTTCCCGATCCGCGTGGAGCTGGGTGCGCTGAGCAAGGCTGATTTCGTGCGCATCCTGACCGAACCCAAGGCCGCGCTGACCAAGCAGTACGAAGCGCTGCTGGCTACCGAAGGCGTCAAGGTCAGCTTCACTACCGATGCCATCGACCGTTTGGCCGAGATCGCCTTCCAGGTGAACGAGCGCCAGGAGAACATCGGTGCGCGCCGCCTGCATACCGTGCTGGAGCGCCTGCTGGATTCGCTCAGCTATGAAGCACCGGACCGCGATGGTGAAACCCTGGCCATCGACAGTGCCTATGTCGATGCGCACCTGGGTGAACTGGTGCAGGACCCGGACCTGAGCCGTTACATCCTGTAACCGGGAATGCGAAAAGGCCGCCGAAAGGCGGCCTTTTTCGTTGCGGCGATCGCCTCCGGTAGGTGCCGACCTTGGTCGGCACGCGGACGCGCCCGTCGCGCCATGGTCGGCCCGCCGACCAGGGTCGGCGCCTACCGGTCCGGCAGCGGCTCCGGCACCGAACCCGGTACGAACACGCCTTCCTTCACGTAGGCGGCCAGGGTCATGTCCAGCGCCAGCATGCCGTCGCGCTTGAGGTCCATCAGGTCCGGTTCGACCATCGCCCCGTGCAGCACGCCGAGCACGGTGGCGTGCAGCATGCGCGCGGCGATCTTCGGGTCGGCGCCGTCACGCAGCTGGCCCAGGTCCTGGGCACGGCGCAGGGCGCGTTCCATGCGGTCCAGGGCATCGCGGAAGCCGCTCTGCTGCAGTTCGGTCAGCACCCTGGTGTCGGCCGAGGCATCGCTGCGCAGCATGATTTCCATGGTCTTGCGCAGGCGCTCGTCCTCGGACAGCTCGATGAACGAGTGGATCATCACCGCGCGCAGGTCATGTATCGGCGTGTCGCGCTGGTCGGTGGAGGTGCGCTCCAGCTCCTGCATGAAGGGCAGGTGCACCCGCTCGACGATCGCGGTCAGCACCTCGCCCTTGTTCTTGAAATGCCAGTACACAGCGCCGCGGGTGTAGCCGGCGCGGGCACCGATCATCTCCAGCGTGGTCCGGGCCACACCGTGTTCGTGGAAACAGGCTTCGGCGGCATCCAGGATGCCTTCACGGGTTGCCTGGGTGTCCTCTTTGGTCTTGCGGGCCATGAGCGGGTACGAGTGCAGGTGAAACGTGGCTGAATTGTACCGGTTTACAAACAAACACGCATGTATGTATATTTCCCTCCCATCATTCCCGTCGTGTGCGTGGCAGGCCGTCCTGGCTCCCACTCCACCCGGGTGGGCGCTGTCCGAGCGGCCTTCCCTCCAGCAAGGAGAGGGGGCGCCTTGTCAGCCCCTGCTGAGATCCCTCCCTTCAAGAGCCATTCCCATCATGTTGCTGAGCCGAATCCGACCCTTCGCGTTGTCGCTGGCGATCGCTGCCACCGTCGCTGCCTGCGGCGGCCAACCCCAGGCGCCCGAACAGGGACCGGGCCAGGTCAGCGTGGTCACGCTGAAGTCCGAGACCGTCGGGCTGACCCGTGAGCTGCCGGGCCGCACCAATGCCTTCCTGGTGGCCGAAGTGCGCCCGCAGGTCAATGGCATCGTCGCCAAGCGCCTGTTCACCGAGGGTGGGATGGTCAAGGCCGGCGAGCCGCTGTACCAGATCGAGGACGCCAGCTACCGCGCCCAGGCCAACAGTGCGCGTGCACAGCTGGCCCGCGCCGAAGCCACCGCCAATGCGGCGCGGCTGAGTGCCAAGCGCATCACCGAGCTGGCCAAGGTCGACGCGGTCAGCCAGCAGGATCTGGAAAACGCCGTGGCCGCGCAGAAGCAGGCCGAGGCCGATGTCGGCGCCGCCAAGGCATCACTGGATGCCGCCAACGTGACCCTCGGTTATGCGCGCATCACCGCGCCGATCAGCGGCCGCATCGGCAAGTCCAGCGTCACCCAGGGCGCGCTGGTCAGCGCCGGCCAGGCAACTGCGCTGGCGACCGTGCAGCAGCTGGACCCGATCTACGTCGACCTCACCCAGTCCTCGGCCGAGCTGCTGCAGCTGCGCCGCGAACTGGCCGCCGGCCGCCTGCAGGACAACCAGCAGACACCGGTCAGCATCCTGATGGAAGACGGCAGCACCTTCGAACACAAGGGCACGCTGGAGTTCTCCGAAGTCAGCGTCGATCCGGCCACCGGCAGCTTCGCGCTGCGGGTCAAGGTCGACAACCCCGACGGCCTGCTGATGCCGGGCATGTACGTGCGCGCGGTGATCGGCGGCGGTGTGCGCAGCGATGCGGTGCTGGTGCCGATGCAGGGCATCGCCCGCGATCCGAAGGGCGATACCAGCGCGATGGTGGTCGGCAAGGACAACAAGGTCGAAGTGCGCCCGGTCAAGGTCAGCCGCACCGTCGGCGACAAGTGGCTGGTCGAGGACGGCCTGAAGGCCGGTGACAAGGTCATCGTCGAAGGCCTGCAGAAAATCGGCCCGGGCATGCCCGTGAACGCCACCGAACAGGGCGTCGCCCCGGCCAAGCCGGCCGCCGCCCAACCTGCAGCTGCGGCCGCAGGCGCGAAGTAAGCGGAGAACCCCATGGCACGTTTCTTCATCGATCGACCCATCTTCGCGTGGGTCATCGCGATCATCATCATGCTCGCCGGCGGCCTGGCCCTGTTCAAGCTGCCGATCTCGATGTACCCCAACGTCGCACCGCCGGCGGTGGAAATCAGCGCCAGCTACCCGGGTGCTTCGGCCAAGGTGGTCGAAGACTCGGTGACGCAGATCATCGAGCAGAACATGAAGGGCCTTGATGGCCTGATCTACTTCTCCTCCAACAGCTCGTCCAACGGCCAGGCCACCATCACCCTGACCTTCGAGAGCGGGACCAACCCCGACATCGCCCAGGTGCAGGTGCAGAACAAGCTGCAGCTGGCGATGCCACTGCTGCCGCAGGAAGTGCAGCGGCAGGGCATCAACGTGGCCAAGTCCAGCTCGGGCTTCCTGAACGTCATCGCGTTCGTGTCCGAAGATGGCAGCATGGATGCCAACGACATCGCCGACTACGTCGGTTCCAATGTCGTGGACCGTCTCAGCCGCGTCCCGGGCGTGGGCAACATCCAGGTGTTCGGTGGCAAGTACGCCATGCGCATCTGGCTGGACCCGAACAAGCTGCACACCTACGGCATGTCGGTGCCGGAAGTGGTTGCTGCGGTGAAGGCACAGAACGCGCAGGTGGCCATCGGCCAGCTGGGTGGTGCGCCGTCGGTGAAGGGCCAGCAGCTCAACGCCACCATCAACGCGCAGTCGCGCCTGCAGACCCCGGAACAGTTCCGCAACATCATCGTGCGCGGCGCGCAGGACGGTGCAGAACTGCGCCTGGGCGACGTTGCCCGCGTCGAACTTGGTGCCGAGTCGTACGACTTCGTCACCCGCTACAACGGTCAGCCGGCCAGCGGCCTGGCGGTCACCCTGGCCACCGGCGCCAACGCGCTGGATACCGCTGCCGGTGTCGATGAAACCCTGAAGGAACTGGAAGGCTTCTTCCCGGCCGGCCTGAAGGCCGAGATCCCGTACGACACCACCCCGTTCGTGCGCGTGTCGATCAAGGGCGTGGTGCAGACCCTGCTCGAAGCAATCGTGCTGGTGTTCGTGGTGATGTACCTGTTCCTGCAGAACTTCCGTGCCACGCTGATCCCGACCATCGCCGTACCGGTGGTGCTGCTGGGTACCTTCGGCGTGCTGTCGGTGCTGGGCTTCTCGGTGAACATGCTGACCATGTTCGCGATGGTGCTGGCCATCGGCCTGCTGGTGGACGATGCCATCGTGGTGGTGGAGAACGTCGAGCGCATCATGTCCGAAGAGGGCCTGTCGCCGCTGGAAGCCACCCGCAAGTCGATGAGCCAGATCACCGGCGCGCTGGTGGGTATCGGCCTGGTGCTGTCGGCGGTGTTCGTGCCGATGGCCTTCATGAGCGGCTCCACCGGTGTGATCTACCGGCAGTTCTCGGCGACGATCGTGTCGGCGATGGCATTGTCGGTGCTGGTCGCGATCGTACTGACGCCGGCGCTGTGCGCGACCATGCTCAAGCCGCTGAAGAAGGGTGAGCACCATGTCGCCCACCGCGGTTTCGCCGGTCGCTTCTTCAACGGCTTCAACCGTGGCTTCGACCGCACCAGCGAGAGCTACCAGCGCGGCGTGCGCGGCATCCTGCAT
>NZ_JBFRFE010000293.1:0-5145 GCF_052114665.1 Stenotrophomonas sp. 2YAF22
TGTTACCGCCGTGAAAGGGCGGTGTCTTAACCACTTGACCAACGGGCCAAATATTATAAATTCCTTATGGCGGAGAGCAAGGGATTCGAACCCTTGATACGCTTGTGACGTATACACGATTTCCAATCGTGCTCCTTCGGCCAACTCGGACAGCTCTCCAATGGCTCCGCAGGTAGGAATCGAACCTACGACCGATCGGTTAACAGCCGATAGCTCTACCGCTGAGCTACTGCGGAATAATATAAGCCTGGCAACGTCCTACTCTCACAGGGACAAGGTCCCAACTACCATCGGCGCTAGAGAGCTTAACTTCCGTGTTCGGTATGGGAACGGGTGTGACCTCTCTGCCATCATYACCAGACTTTTAACATTATACACATTCTTTTGAGAATGTCAAAAGGAATTTTAAATATATATTCCTTCAAAACTAGATAACATTWGCTTCATATTATATGGTTAAGTCCTCGATCTATTAGTATTCGTCAGCTCCACATGTCACCATGCTTCCACCTCGAACCTATCAACCTGATCATCTTTCAGGGATCTTACTAGCTTACGCTATGGGAAATCTCATCTTGAGGGGGGCTTCATGCTTAGATGCTTTCAGCACTTATCCCTTCCGCACATAGCTACCCAGCTATGCCCTTGGCAGAACAACTGGTACACCAGCGGTGCGTCCATCCCGGTCCTCTCGTACTAAGGACAGCTCCTCTCAAATTTCCTGCGCCCACGACGGATAGGGACCGAACTGTCTCACGACGTTCTGAACCCAGCTCGCGTACCGCTTTAATGGGCGAACAGCCCAACCCTTGGGACCGACTACAGCCCCAGGATGCGATGAGCCGACATCGAGGTGCCAAACCTCCCCGTCGATGTGGACTCTTGGGGGAGATAAGCCTGTTATCCCCGGGGTAGCTTTTATCCGTTGAGCGATGGCCCTTCCATGCGGAACCACCGGATCACTAAGCCCGACTTTCGTCCCTGCTCGACTTGTAGGTCTCGCAGTCAAGCTCCCTTATGCCTTTGCACTCTACGAATGATTTCCAACCATTCTGAGGGAACCTTTGGGCGCCTCCGTTACACTTTAGGAGGCGACCGCCCCAGTCAAACTGCCCACCTGACACTGTCTCCCGGGTCGATRAGACCCGTAGGTTAGAATTTCAATACAGTCAGGGCGGTATCCCACCAGCGCCTCCACCGAAGCTAGCGCTCCGGTTTCAATGGCTCCCGCCTATCCTGTACAAACTGTACCAAAATTCAATATCAGGCTACAGTAAAGCTCCACGGGGTCTTTCCGTCCTGTCGCGGGTAACCTGCATCTTCACAGGTACTATAATTTCACCGAGTCTCTGGTTGAGACAGTGCCCAAATCGTTACACCTTTCGTGCGGGTCGGAACTTACCCGACAAGGAATTTCGCTACCTTAGGACCGTTATAGTTACGGCCGCCGTTTACTGGGGCTTCAGTTCAGAGCTTCGCTTACGCTAACCCCTCTCCTTAACCTTCCAGCACCGGGCAGGTGTCAGCCCCTATACTTCGCCTTACGGCTTCGCAGAGACCTGTGTTTTTGCTAAACAGTCGCTTGGGCCTATTCACTGCGGCTTTCCGTTAAGAAAGCACCCCTTCTCCCGAAGTTACGGGGTCATTTTGCCGAGTTCCTTAACCAGAGTTCTCTCGCACACCTTAGGATTCTCTCCTCGCCTACCTGTGTCGGTTTGCGGTACAGGCACCTTTTATCTCGCTAGAAGCTTTTCTTGGCAGCGGGGAATCAAAGACTTCGCTCCATAAGGAGCTTCCCCATCACAGCTCAGCCTTCACGATAAGCGGATTTGCCTACTTATCAGCCTAACTGCTTGGACGTGCACAACCAATCGCACGCTTCTTCTATCCTTCTGCGTCCCTCCATTGCTCAAACGATAAAGAGGTGGTACAGGAATATCAACCTGTTGTCCATCGCCTACGCCTGTCGGCCTCGGCTTAGGTCCTGACTAACCCTGAGCGGACGAGCCTTCCTCAGGAAACCTTAGGCATTCGGTGGACGGGATTCTCACCCGTCTTTCGCTACTCATACCGGCATTCTCACTTCTAAGCGCTCCACCAGTCCTTCCGGTCTGACTTCACTGCACTTAGAACGCTCCCCTACCACTGATACCATTGGTATCAATTCGCAGCTTCGGTGGTGTATTTAGCCCCGGTACATTTTCGGCGCAGAGTCACTCGACTAGTGAGCTATTACGCACTCTTTAAATGGTGGCTGCTTCTGAGCCAACATCCTAGTTGTCTAAGCAACTCCACATCCTTTTCCACTTAATACACACTTTGGGACCTTAGCTGGCGATCTGGGCTGTTTCCCTCTTGACTACGGATCTTATCACTCGCAGTCTGACTCCTAAGGATAAGTCATTGGCATTCGGAGTTTGACTGAATTCGGTAATCCGATGAGGACCCCTAGTTCAATCAGTGCTCTACCTCCAAGACTCTTACACTTAAGGCTAGCCCTAAAGCTATTTCGGGGAGAACCAGCTATCTCCAGGTTCGATTGGAATTTCTCCGCTACCCACACCTCATCCCCGCACTTTTCAACGTGCGTGGGTTCGGGCCTCCATTCAGTGTTACCTGAACTTCACCCTGGACATGGGTAGATCACCTGGTTTCGGGTCTACGACCACGTACTAAACGCCCTATTCAGACTCGCTTTCGCTGCGGCTCCGCCTCTTCAGCTTAACCTYGCACGGGATCGTAACTCGCCGGTTCATTCTACAAAAGGCACGCCATCACCCATTAACGGGCTCTGACTATTTGTAGGCACACGGTTTCAGGATCTCTTTCACTCCCCTTCCGGGGTGCTTTTCACCTTTCCCTCACGGTACTGGTTCACTATCGATCACTAGGGAGTATTTAGCCTTGGGAGATGGTCCTCCCRGATTCCGACGGAATTTCACGTGTTCCGCCGTACTCAGGATACATTCAAGAGAGAACGAAGTTTCGACTACGGGGTTRTTACCCTCTGTGACGGACCTTTCCAGGTCGCTTCGTCTACCTCGTTCCTTTGTAACTCCGTATAGAATGTCCTACAACCCCAAGAGGCAAGCCTCTTGGTTTGGGCTAGATTCCGTTTCGCTCGCCGCTACTCAGGAAATCGCATTTGCTTTCTCTTCCTCCAGGTACTTAGATGTTTCAGTTCCCTGGGTCTGTCTTCCATACCCTATGTATTCAGGTAAGGATACCATACCATTACGTATAGTGGGTTTCCCCATTCGGAAATCTTCGGATCAAAGCTTACTTACAGCTCCCCGAAGCATATCGGCGTTAGTCCCGTCCTTCATCGACTCCTAGTGTCAAGGCATCCACCGTGCGCCCTTTCTAACTTAACCAAACTAAAATTAAAAAAATATGAGCTACACTGTTATCTAGTTTTCAAAGAACATACATTTAAACTTGAGAGATAGTTCTCTCAAAACTGAACGAAACAAAACAAGTCAACGTTTATTGATGAACTGCGTTCATCAATTCTCCATAGAAAGGAGGTGATCCAGCCGCACCTTCCGATACGGCTACCTTGTTACGACTTCACCCCAATCATCTGTCCCACCTTAGGCGGCTGGCTCCATAAAGGTTACCCCACCGACTTCGGGTGTTACAAACTCTCGTGGTGTGACGGGCGGTGTGTACAAGGCCCGGGAACGTATTCACCGCGGCATGCTGATCCGCGATTACTAGCGATTCCAGCTTCATGTAGGCGAGTTGCAGCCTACAATCCGAACTGAGAACGGTTTTATGAGATTAGCTCCACCTCGCGGTCTTGCAGCTCTTTGTACCGTCCATTGTAGCACGTGTGTAGCCCAGGTCATAAGGGGCATGATGATTTGACGTCATCCCCACCTTCCTCCGGTTTGTCACCGGCAGTCACCTTAGAGTGCCCAACTTAATGATGGCAACTAAGATCAAGGGTTGCGCTCGTTGCGGGACTTAACCCAACATCTCACGACACGAGCTGACGACAACCATGCACCACCTGTCACTCTGCTCCCGAAGGAGAAGCTCTATCTCTAGAGTTTTCAGAGGATGTCAAGACCTGGTAAGGTTCTTCGCGTTGCTTCGAATTAAACCACATGCTCCACCGCTTGTGCGGGCCCCCGTCAATTCCTTTGAGTTTCAGCCTTGCGGCCGTACTCCCCAGGCGGAGTGCTTAATGCGTTAACTTCAGCACTAAAGGGCGGAAACCCTCTAACACTTAGCACTCATCGTTTACGGCGTGGACTACCAGGGTATCTAATCCTGTTTGCTCCCCACGCTTTCGCGCCTCAGTGTCAGTTACAGACCAGAAAGTCGCCTTCGCCACTGGTGTTCCTCCATATCTCTACGCATTTCACCGCTACACATGGAATTCCACTTTCCTCTTCTGCACTCAAGTCTCCCAGTTTCCAATGACCCTCCACGGTTGAGCCGTGGGCTTTCACATCAGACTTAAGAAACCACCTGCGCGCGCTTTACGCCCAATAATTCCGGATAACGCTTGCCACCTACGTATTACCGCGGCTGCTGGCACGTAGTTAGCCGTGGCTTTCTGGTTAGGTACCGTCAAGGTGCCAGCTTATTCAACTAGCACTTGTTCTTCCCTAACAACAGAGTTTTACGACCCGAAAGCCTTCATCACTCACGCGGCGTTGCTCCGTCAGACTTTCGTCCATTGCGGAAGATTCCCTACTGCTGCCTCCCGTAGGAGTCTGGGCCGTGTCTCAGTCCCAGTGTGGCCGATCACCCTCTCAGGTCGGCTACGCATCGTCGCCTTGGTGAGCCGTTACCTCACCAACTAGCTAATGCGACGCGGGTCCATCCATAAGTGACAGCCGAAGCCGCCTTTCAATTTCGAACTATGCAGTTCAAAATATTATCCGGTATTAGCCCCGGTTTCCCGGAGTTATCCCAGTCTTATGGGTAGGTTACCCACGTGTTACTCACCCGTCCGCCGCTAACTTCATAAGAGCAAGCTCTTAATCCATTCGCTCGACTTGCATGTATTAGGCACGCCGCCAGCGTTCATCCTGAGCCAGGATCAAACTCTCCAATAAAGTTAGTTTGTCTAGCATCTAAAAATAAAAATTGACGTTCACGTTGTTTGTTTCGTTCAGTTTTCAAAGAACT
>NZ_JBFRFE010000294.1:0-5144 GCF_052114665.1 Stenotrophomonas sp. 2YAF22
AGGCTGCTGCGCGCCGTGATGCCGAGCAGAAGCAGCAGCAGGCCGCTGCGCAGCAGGCCAATGCCGCCCGCCAGGCCGCGACCGCCGCTGCACCAAGCCTGCGCCCGGTGAGCACGCCAGCCCCGCGTTACCCGGCCGAAGCACTGCGTTCGGGTACCTCCGGCGAAGTCCTGGTGGAGATCACCGTCGGCACCGACGGCTCGGTGACCAATGCGCGCGTACTGCGCGCCACGCCATCGCGTGTCTTCGATCGCGAAGCCCTCAACGCGGTCAAGCGCTGGCGCTTCGAGCCGGTCACGGCGCCTGTCACCACCCGCCGCACGCTGGTGTTCGCACCGGGCGGCTGATCGCAGAAAAGGGACGGAGGGGATTAAGTCGCTTCTGCCTGTAATGACGCACAAGGCCCGGCATGTCCGGGCCTTGTGCGTTTCAGGCTGCGCTGTCGATCAGCCGTTGCAGTGCTGGATCACGTGCGCTCAGCACCTGGAACAGGCCCAGCGCGTGCAGCCCGGGCAGCAGGCTGCGCAGATCGGCTTCGGCGGTGGCACGGGTGGCATCGTCACTGGCTGGGGCCTGCCAGTCGCGGACGCTGGCGAGGAAGGCACCGACACTGCCCTTGCGGACGGTGAGACCGTTCACCTGCACGTCGTTCTGGTGATCGGGAAGGATGTCCTGCGGTTGCATGGCGTGCTCCTGGGAGGTGGGCGCCCAGTGTCGACGCTCGCCATCGACCGTTCTGCCGTATAACTGCCAAAGGATATGGCAGAACAGACATTCCAGACACCAATGATCGACCCTGCGTTGGCTGAGGCCAACGGCGGGCCGGCCCTGCTCGGCACGCAGCTGGCGATGCCGGGTTCACGGCGCACCGCCCGCCACCAGCACGCGCGCGGGCAACTGCTGGGCGCCCACACCGGCCTGTTGCGGATCGAGGTGGGCGACACTCACTGGCTGCTTCCGGCCGGGCACGTGGCGTGGCTTCCGCCGCAGCACCCGCATGCGCTTTCCAGCATCGGCAGCTTCGATGGCTGGAGCCTGTACTTCAGCAAGGAGGCCTGCGCGGGCCTGCCCACCGCACCGCGCATCTTCCAGCCCAGCGACCTGCTGCAGGTGGCAGTGCCGCGGGCGCTGCACTGGTCCGGGCAGGCGTTGGATGCGGGGCAACAGCGCTTGGCCGGGGTGATCGCCGATGAGATCGCTGCAGGCACGCCGTTGCCACTTGCGCTGCAGCAACCCGGTGACCGCCGCCTGCGCCGCATCGCCGCCGCCCTGGCACGAGCGCCACATGACACCCGTACCGTCGAAGACTGGGCAGCCGCCAGCGGCCTGTCCAGTCGCAGCCTCGCCCGCCGCTGGCAGGCCGAAACGAACATGACCCTGACCCGCTGGCGGCAGCGCCTGCGCGTGCTGCTGGCGCTGCCGCGATTGCTGGCCGGTGAATCCGTCACCACGGTGGCGCTGTCATTGGGCTACGACACGCCCAGCGCCTTCATCGCGGTATTCAAGCGCGAGATGGGAGTGACGCCGGCGCGGTATGCAGACGGAAACGCTTCACAGCGCTGAAATGCACGAGGCCCGGCATGACCGGGCCTCGTGCCACATCCGCCGGGCATCGCCCGGCGCTACCGGTTCCACTCAGCCGGAAATCGCCAGCCGCTCGTTGTGGTAGCGGCGCACGGCGGCGAACCACAGCACGGCGGCCAGCGCCAGGCTGGCACCGAGGTAGACCGCCCAGATGGTCGGGCTGATGTCCTCGTGGCGGATCACCTTCAGCAGCATCTGGTTCTGCGACAGGAACGGCACCGCGTACTGCCACAGCTCGCTCTTCACCGGGTAAGCCATCAACGCGTAGCCGGGCAGCATCGGCAGCAGCACCAGCCAGGTCATGTGGCTCTGCGCTTCCTTCATGCTCTTGGCGGCGGCCGAGAGGAAGGTCAGCAACGAGGTGCCGATCAGCAGCATCGGCACCATCACCAGCAGCATCTGCAGCATCGAGCCGATGTTCATGTTGAGCTGCCGGCCGACGTTGCCGGGCGCGATCTGCGCGCTGGCCTTGAATGCGATCAAGGTCAGCAGCAACGAGGCGAAGCCGACCACGCAGGCGGCGGCGATCTTGCCGCTGACGATGGCGCTGCGCGACCCCGGGGTCGCCAGCAACGGCTCCAGCGATTGCCGCTCGCGCTCACCGGCGGTGGCATCCATCACCAGGTAGGCGCCGCCGATGAACGAGGTCAGCGTCAGCAGCACCGGCAGCAGCATCGACAGCATCATGCCGCGCTTGGCCTCGGCACTGGCCATGTCCTGGGTGGCCACATCCAGCGGTCGTGCAACCTGTGCGTCGACGCCACGCGCCATCAGCCGCAGCGCACCAACCTGGCCGTTGTAGGTTGCCAGGGCCGCCTGCAGCCGCGCACTGGGCACTTCGGCGGCACGACGGGTGCTGTCACGGATCACTTCCACCAGCGCAGGCTTGCCATCGGCCCAGTCCTTGCCGAACTCAGGGCTGATGCGCAGGGCCACGTCGATCTCCTGCGAGCGGATCGCTTCGGCCAGATCCTTCGGTGCCGGCGCGGCGTTCAATCCCTGCGCCGCCAGGAAGCGCACCAGGTTCGGCGCATTCTCCGCACCGATGGTCGGAATCTGCAGCGGCTGTTCGATCTGGATCCGCACGCGGCTTTCCGCCAGCTTGCCCATGCCCAGGATCAGCAGCGGGTACAGCACGGGGCCGAACAGCAGGGTCAGCAGCAGTGTGCGGCGGTCACGCGAGAGGTCGCGCAGTTCCTTGCGCATCACCGTCATCAGGGTCGACATCATGCTCATGCGTGCAGGCCCTCTTCGCTGCCGATCAGTTTCACGAACGCATCTTCCAGGTTGGGCTCGCCGGACTGCGCGCGCAGTTCATCGGCACTGCCGGCGGCCATCACCGTACCCTTGGCGATGATCACGATGTGGTCACACAGCGCACCGACCTCCTGCATGATGTGGCTGGACAGGATCACGCAGCGCCCTTCCTCGCGCAGGCCCAGCAGGAAGCGGCGCAGCGCGCGGGTGGTCATCACGTCCAGGCCGTTGGTGGGTTCATCAAGGATCACGTTGCGCGGGTCGTGCACCAGCGCGCGGGCAATGGCGGTCTTGGTGCGCTGGCCCTGCGAGAAGCCATCGGTCTGCCGATCGAGGATGTCGGCCATGTCCAGCGCATGCGACAGCACTTCGATACGTTCGCGGATGCGCGACGCGGACAGGCCATGCAGCTCGCCGAAGTAGGCGATGTTCTCGCGTGCGGTCAGCCGCTTGTAGACGCCACGTGCATCCGGCAGCACGCCGAGGTGGCGACGCACTTCCACCGGATCGCGGGCTGCGTCGATGCCATCGACGGTGATGCTGCCTTCATCGGGCGTCATCAGCGTGTACAGCATGCGCATGGTGGTGGTCTTGCCAGCGCCGTTCGGTCCAAGCAGGCCGGTGATGCGGCCATCCTCGGCGCGGAAGCCGACATCGGCCACCGCCTGGATGCGACCGGTGCGGGTATTGAAGGCCTTGTGCAGGTTGTCGGCGACGATCATGGGGCCCATCCGTTGAACGAGGTGAACGCCGGCACGTAGCTCAGCGTGTCCAGGCAGCTGGCATCCAGCGCCTTGGCATCGGTGGTGTCGATGAACTGGCCGAGCAGGCGTGGCATGCAGCCGGCGGTGAGGGTGCCGTGGCCTTGGCCGCGGGCAACCAGCGCGCGTCCCTTCGGCAGGCCCTTGAGCACCTGCTCGGCGTAACGCGGCGGCGTCACCGGGTCCAGTTCGCCGGACAGCAGCAGCACTGGCAGGTCGCTGTGCAGCGGCACTGCCGCAGCCGCCGCAGCCGGTTGGTGCGGCCACACCGGACAGGCGGCGAAGAACGCGCGCGCCACTTCCGGGCCGACCAGGCTGTCGCTGCTTTCGACCGGCGCCTGGTAGCGCGGAGCATCTTCGCTGCAGATCACCGACCACTGCATGCCACGGTTGATCTGGAAATCCATGCTGCGGGTCGCACCGCGCGCCAGCGACGCCAGTGGTGCATAACGACCCTGTGCCGCTTCATCCAGCACCAGCGGCAACAGCGAGGAGTACTGCGGTACGTAGGAGAAGGCGAACGCCAGGCCGACCACGCTGTCCGGGGTCAGCACATCCTGCCGCGGTGCATTGGTGCCGGGGTCGCGGTAGTCGACCGTGACCGGCGCGCGGCGCAGGGTTTCCACCACGCTGCGCAACTGCGCACGGGTGTCGACCGGAAAGCGCTTGCTGCAGACAGCGTCCTTGCGGCACTGCTCGGACTGCAGGGTGATCGCGTTGTCGAAGGTCGTGGCGAAATCGCCGCCGACCACCAGCTCGTTCGGTACCACGCCATCGATCACGATGCTGCGGGTGTGCTGCGGGTACGCGGCCGCGTAGCGCTGGGCAACGCGGGTGCCGTACGAGCCACCGACCAGGTTCAGCGTGTTGGCGCCCAGCGCCTGGCGTACCGCGTCCAGATCGGCGATGGCTTCGGCGGTGGTATAGAAGCGCGGGTCGGCACGGCCCTTCAGCGACGCGGCGCAGCGCTCCGCGTACTCGCGCAGCAGCGCCTCGCTGGGCGCAGCGTCTTCATCCATCGGCAGCTCCTTGCCGTCCGCGCCCAGGCAGCTGAGCGGATTGGAGCCGCCGGTGCCGCGCTGGTCGATCAGGAAAATGTCGCGCTGCTTGCGCACCTGGCGCAGTGCCGTATCGACGATGACGGCCACCTCGCTGGCCGCCTGGCCAGGTCCGCCGGCCAGGAAGAACACCGGGTCCGGCAGGCCCGAACCGCTGTTGCCCGACTCCAGCCAGGCCACGCGCAGATCGATCCTGCGGCCATCCGGCCTGCTCCGGTCTTCGAGCACCTGGAACGTCGCGCACTGCGCCTCGACGTTGGCATTGGCGCCTTCGGTGGCCAGCGTGCAGGGGCGGAAATCGATCTGGCCGTAGCGGCGGCTGGGTGTATCGCCCGCGCCGTCGGACCCTGCCTGCGGCGGTGCACTGCAGCCGGCAATCAGCATGCTGGCCAGCAACCCGGCCCGCGCGAAATGGTGTCTTTGCATCGTGCGTGATTCCCCTGGGGATGTTCCTGTCCACCACGACGGTGTGCCGCGGCAGATG
>NZ_JBFRFE010000295.1:0-5131 GCF_052114665.1 Stenotrophomonas sp. 2YAF22
GGAACAGCTCGTAGCTGCGCGCCGGATTGAACAGGATGTCCGACTGCACCGCTATGGGCGCGGCACGCAGCTTGCCCGGCCCGACCTGCAGGCCGATGCGTTCGCGCAGCAGGCGCGCATTCCATGCCGATACCGCATCGCCGATATCACGCGCGGCGGACTGGCCGGTGGTCATGTAGGTGGCGTTGTAATAGGAAAACACGGTGCCTTGCTGGCCGCGCAACGCCTGGCGGGTCACATCGCGCGGTACCAGCACCACCGCGAACACTTCCAGCCGGCGCAACTGCGCGCGTGCCTCATCCATGCCTGCCGGTTGGCTGGCGATGCGCACACCAGGGCTGGCATCCAGCATGCGCAGCAGCAGGCGGCTGTCGCTGCTGTGGTCCAGGTCGACCACGGCAATCGGCACATCGCGCATCACCGATGCGGAGAACATCCAGGCCATCACCACCAGCATCAACAGCGGCAGCACGGTGACCAGCGCAAGGTCTGCACGGTTGCTGCGCAACCGGCGCAGTTCGCGCTGCCATGAGCCGCCGAAGCCGCCGCGGTCGGTATTCAGTGCTGCGGCCATGCGAACAGCACGCTCATGCCGGGGCGGAAGCCCTCGATGCGGCGTACCGGGCGCACCCGCACTTCAAAGCTGCGCACGTCATAGCCCGATGACTGACGGGTGGTGCGCCAGGTGGCGTAGTCGCCCGCGGGATTGATGAAATAGACCTCGAACTCGCCGTCCTTGCCGAGCGCCGGCACGCTGCCACGCAGCTTGCTGCCGACCTTCAGGCCCTGCATCTGCGATTCGCGCAGGTTCATCGAGACCCACATGCGGTCGATATCGACCAGGGTGAACACCGGGTAGCCGGCCGGGACCAGTTCGCCCGGGTCGGCCATGCGCTTGTTGATCTCACCGGCCACCGGTGCGCGACCTTCCACTTCAACGCGTGCGGCGTTGACTTCCGCCACCGCGCCCTGTGCCTGCTGCACCTGCCCCTGTGCGGCACGCTTGTCCTGCTCGCGCGCACCGGCCAACGCCATGTCGTACTGGGCGCGGGCGGCGCGGGCCAGCTCGCGTGAGCTGGTGGCCTGTGCAGCCGCTTCGTCGCGCTTCTGGCGTGTCATCACCCCTTCGTTGAACAGGTTCTGCACGCGCCGGTAGGTGGCTTCGGCGAGGGTGGCACCGGCTTCGGCGCGCTTCCAATTGGCTTCGGCCGCGCGGATGTCTTCGCTGCGTGCGCCGTCGTTGGCCTTGTCGGCCACCGCCTGCGCCGCGGCCAGCGCGCCGTGCGCCTGCTGTTCCTTGGCCGCCACTTCGGGGCTGTCGAGCAGGAACAGCACCTGCCCAGCCTGCACGCGATCACCCTCGCGCACCTTCAGTTCGGCCACGCGCGCGGTGATCTTGGCCGACACGTTGAGGGTGTCGGCGTCGGCCATGCCCTGGATCTGGTCGGCGGGGCTGCGCCAGGCCAGCCACAGGCCCAACACCACCGCTACCAGCAGCACCACCAGCAGAATCGGCCCCAGCCGGCGCTTGCCCGGGGGCGTCGTTGCTTCGTCGTGCAACACATCATTCATGATCGATCACCTCGTCTGCACGCCGCCGATGGTCTTCGAAGCGGTCCATCTGTCCACTCACCTCAAGCAACTGGGCCAAGGCGATATCGTATTGGTAGGCCGCCTGCGCACGTTCGACGCGGGCGCCGCCGAGGCCGAGCCGCGCATCGATCACGTCGAGCGAGGTGGCCTGGCCTTCGCGGAAGGCCAGCTCCTGCAGGCGCAGGTTCTCGTCGGCCTGGGCGATGCTGCTGTCCAGCAGCACGAACTGCTGGCGAGCGGTTTCCAGCTCGTTCCAGGCCTTGCGCACACCCAGTGCCACCTGGTTCTCGGCCTCGCGCAGGCCGGCCTCGGCCTGCTCCTGCTGCGCGCGCGCAGCGCTGATCTGTGCCGGCCGTGAGTTCGGCGACAGGAAGGTGTACTTCAAGCCGATACCAAACGCCCAGTCCGGATCGGTCAGCATTTCGTCGCGGCGCCGGAAGTCGTACTGGCCGAACAGGAATACCGTTGGCTTGAGCTTGGCCTGCTGCACGCGCACGCCCTGTTCGGCCTGCGCGACGATCGCCCGCAGGCGCGCGATCTGTGGCTGCCGTGCCTGCGCGGTGCGCTCGAAGGTGGTGACCGGTTCCAGCGGGGTGCGCTGCACGAACAGCGGCGACAACGGCTGCACATCACCGCCACTGCGCAGCAGGGTGGCCAGAGCAGCCTTCAGCGTGGCCAGATCATTGAGCGTCTTCTGGTATTCGCGCTCGGCCTTGTCGCGGGCGACGGTGGCCTGCAGGCGCTGTGCGCGGGTGGCGAAGCCTTCGCGTTCCAGTTTCTCCGCATCGGACAGGTGGCGGCTCAAACCATCGCGCACATCGCGGCGCACGACTACGGCCTGTTCTGCCAGGCGCTGGCCGAAGTAGGCCTGGGCCAGCTGCACGGTCAGTGACTGTCGCTGCGCTTCGCGCTCGGCGCTGGCCTGTTCGCTGGCCGCGCCGGCAGCACGCTGCGCGGCGGGAATCAGGCCGCCGGTGTACAGCGGCAGCACTGCGGTGACCACCGGCCGCGTGCGCCAATCGCGTTCGGTGAACGACAGCGGCGAGTCGATGCCATAGGCCTCGGCCACCGGTGCCAGTGAGCCCAGCGGCAGGGTCAGTGTCTTCTGGAACTGCAGGCGGCGCACTTCGCCGGTGATCTCCGGCAGGCGCAGCAGGCGGGTGGCTTCCTGCAGCTCTTCCTTGTTGCGCACGCCGGCATCAGCAGCGGCCAGCGCGTCGGAGACCTGTTCCAGACGCTGCCGCGCCTGTTCCCATTCCAGTGCGGGAGGCGCGCTGGTCTGCGCCGCTGCAGCCAGCGGCAGGCTGGCCAGCAAGGCCAGGCCGGCAGCGCCGAGCGCGCGATGCATCCTTGTCCGTGGGCAGCTCAGGCGCATGCCGTTCCTGTAGTGAAGAAGTGGGCAAACGGTAGTGGTCCGCGCGTGAAGCCGGGGTCTGCGGTGGTCTGGATCATGCTCTTTTCAACGTAGGGTATTGCCCGCGGCGGTACGCAGCGCGTGGGTGATGTGTTGCAACGTGCTCGAACGCACGGCGGCATGCTGCCAGAACAAGGGTACGTCGAGCCAGCGATGCGGTTCCAGCACAACTATCTGCCCGGCCTCTGCCGCTGGCGTGACCAGGGCCTCCGGTGCCAGGCACCAGCCCAGCCCACGCGCGGCAGCATCGACGAAGCCGGTGGAGGAGGGCAGGTAGTGTACGGGCGGTTGCATTCGCGCGCGGGTGAGCCTGCGCAGGAAACGCCATTGCAGTTCATCCTTGCGGTTGAACACGATCATCGGCACCGAGGCCAATGCTTCGGCCTGCATGCCCGCGCTGAAGTGGCGACGCGCAAATGCCGGTGAGGCGATGGCGCGGTAGCGCATCGCGCCCAGCGGATGCACGTTGCAGCCCTTCAGCGGTCTGCGTTCGGCGGTGACCGCGCCAAGCACGCTGCCGTTGCGCAGCAGTTCCAGGGTATGGTCCTGGTCGTCCATGCGCAGGTCGAACAGGTAGCCGTGGCGCTGGTGCAGTTCGGCGATGGCGGCGACGAACCAGGTGTCCAGCGAATCGTCGTTGACCGCCACCGGAATCGGCGTACGGGTGGCATCGCTGCCGCGTTCCGGCAGCAGTTCGGCAAGCGCTTCGGCCTGCAGCGCCTGCATCGGCCGCACCCGCCGCAGCAGCACTTCGCCGGCAGCGGTAGGCCGGCACGGGGCCTGGCGCACCACCAGCACCTGGCCCAGCCGGTCTTCAAGCGCCTTGATCCGTTGCGACAACGCCGACGGGCTGATCGACAGGCGGCGTGCGGCGGCCTCGAAGCTGCCTTCTTCGAGCACGGCGGTGAAGGCGCTCAACTGCGGATGTACCAGGTCCACGCGGTGCCTCTTCAGTTTTTCTGCACAGGATAAAGAAAAACCAGCTGGCCTTAACGGGTTGGTTCGTCGCACCCTGCGTCTCCTTTCAAGGTGGAGAGCGTCGGATGTGGATTGCTGCGGCTCTGGCCGGCCTGTTTGCGGGCGCCGGCCTGATCATCGCCATCGGCGCGCAGAACGCCTTCGTGCTGCGCCAAGGGCTGCAGCGCCGCTACGTGGGCATGGTGGTGCTGGCCTGCATGGGCGCGGACATCGCGCTGATCCTGGCCGGGGTGGGCGGCATGGGGGCGCTGGTGCTGCAGTGGCCGTTGCTGCTGCAGGTGCTGCGCTTCGGCGGGGCCGCCTTCCTGCTGTGCTATGGGCTGCAGGCCGGGCTGCGCGCGTGGCGCGGTGGCAGCGCGCTGGCCGCTGCCGATGCCAGTGGTGGCAGCCGGCGGCAGGTGCTGCTGGCCTGCCTGGCGTTCACCCTGCTCAACCCGCACGTGTACCTGGATACGATGGTGCTGCTGGGCGGCCTGTCCACGCGCTACCCGGGTGACCTGCGTTGGGTGTTCGCAGCGGGCGCCTGCGCGGCCAGCGTGCTCTGGTTCTGCGGGCTGGGGTTCGGCGCACGGTTGCTGCAGCCGGTGTTCCGCAACGCGGCAGCATGGCGGTTGCTGGATGCAGGCGTGGCGGCCTTCATGCTGTGCCTTGCGCTGCTGTTGCTGCTGCGCCCGCTCTAGGCCGCGTCCACCGCGCACAACGGGGTTTCGCCGGGGCGCAGGGTCAGCACGCGCACGCCGCTGCCGGTCACGGCCACCGTGTGCTCGAACTGTGCCGACAGCTTGCCGTCACGCGTGTACACCGGCCATTCGTCGGGCTGCTGGCGGATCGCCGGCTTGCCCTGGTTGAGCATCGGCTCGATGGTGAACACCATGCCTTCCTGCAGCTCCATGCCGGTGYCGGCATGGCCGTAATGCAGGATCTGCGGCTCCTCGTGCATCTCCTGGCCGATACCGTGGCCGCAGTACTCCTTGACCACGCTGTAGCCATGGCTGCGGGCGTGGCGGGCGATGGCGTGGCCGATATCGCCCAGGCGCGCGCCGGGCCGCACGGCGGCGATGCCTTTCCACATGGCCTGGTAGGTCACCTGCACCAGCTTGCGCGCGGCGTAGTCGGCATCACCCACAACATACGTGCCGACTACGC
>NZ_JBFRFE010000296.1:0-5087 GCF_052114665.1 Stenotrophomonas sp. 2YAF22
GCCTGTGCGTAGGCCGCTTGGTGGCTCGATACGAATGCGCGGCGGGCTGCCGGCGCGGCGGCAACCGCGTTGGCCGGCAGCGTGTAGTCTGGGCCGGACACACAGCCGGCCAGCGACAGCGCACAGGCGAGCACGCCCACGCGTGATGCGGTACCGATCACTTGCAGGCTCCCTGCGCGCGCGGAGTGATGGTCACGCTGGCGGTTCTGCCGACGATCAGGCGTGTATCCGGTGCCACGTCGTCCAAGTGGATGCGCACCGGTATCCGCTGCGCCAGCCGCACCCAGGTATACGTTGACGCAACCGATGGCAGCAGGTTGTGGGTGCTCGCGCGCTGATCGTCGGCAATGCCGGCGGCGATGCTCTCCACATGCCCATGCACGTCGCGGCCATCGCCCATCAGGCGGGCGACAGCGGCATCGCCTTCATTGATGCAGTTGAGCTTGGTTTCTTCGAAATAGCCTTCGACCCGGAGGCTGGCGCCGTCGATCAGCGCCAGCGCCTGGGCACCCGGCTGCAGGAAGTCGCCCGGGTGCAGGTCGAGGTTGGTGACGATGCCATCGGCACTGGCGCGCACTTCGGTGCGCTGCACGTTCAGCAGCGCCACCCGCCGCTCCGCTCGGGCCTGTGCAAGGCTGGCCACTTCGGTATCGACCTTGGCGGCATTGCGCTCCCGCGTTTCCGAAGCCACCAGGTTGCCCAGCGCGATGTCCCGCTTCGATTCACGGCGGGCAAGGGCAAGCGTGGCCTGCGCGCTGTTCACTGCGGCATCGGCCTTGTCCAGCGCGGCGGCATAGCGCGGCTGGTCCAGCACCAGCAGCAGCTGTCCGGCTTTCACCCGCTGGTTGTCCTGCACCAGCACCTGGGTCACCAGTCCGCCCATGTCCGATGCCACGCGGATCACATCCGCGCGTACCCGGCCATCGCGCGTCCAGGGCTGCGTTTCGTATCGGTTCCACAGGGACAGGGCCGCGATGACGGCAACGGCGAACAGGCAGAGCGTTGCGCTCCAGCGGCCAATGACACTCAACAGGTGCTTCATTTCAGTCTCTCAAGCAGGGGCGCGAGCTGGATCAGCAGCTCCGCCAGGATCACGAACAGCGAAAGGCCCACCAGCGGGCGATAGGCGAACAGCCGGTACAGCCCGAGGCTTGCCAGCAGCCGCGAGGCCACCATCGACAGCGCCAGCGCGATGAGCGCCACCGCCAGCAGGCCGGGAACGAAGACGCCGTCAATGGAGATATCGGAGAACATCGACTCAGTCCCCATGTACGATCAACGGAGCGATCAGGTCACGGCGCAGGCCGCAGAGCAGCGGAAGAACACGTTTGGATGCGCCGTTGTTGCCAGCAATGACCACCTCGCGTGTGCGCTCGAGTGATTCCAGCAGCGGCGTATCCACTGTGCGGCATGTGGAGGTACGGATACGGAAGTGGGCAGACGCGCTGTGCAGCAACTGGGCCAGGCAGTCGCGGCTGCGGCGGTCAGTGAACGCCCCGCCAATTACACGCAGTTCGGCCACGGCACTGGCCGCGCGCATGTCCGCAAACAGCGTCCGCAACGTGGGGGCTGCGTCCGGATGGCCGCGCAGGCGAGGGGCAAGCAGCGCAAGCCGATCCACCATGCGGCTTGTCCAGTCGCTGGCATTTCGCACCTGCCCGGCGGCGCGGCGTGCGATGTCCCGCCGGATCACATCCTGCAGGCGCGCGCGGCTTCGATTGCTGTCCAGCGTCTGCAACAGCGAMATGCTGCACAGCGCCGCCGCCGTGCCCACGAACAGCGCTACGCTGCTGTTGAGTGCGCCCGCGATGTGGGTGGCATTGGTGGCGCCCAACCCGGCGATGAGGGGGAAGGTGAGCACTACCCCCAATGCGCCCATGATGAACGGCGGGCGGGCGAGGAACGAGCCACACACCAGCAGTGCCGGCGCCAGTGCCATGGCCAGACCGACGAAATCGGACAGACCCGGAAAGATCACCAGCGCGTAGAACAGCCCGATGACCACGCCGATGGTCGACCCGATCAGATAGCGCATGACATGCCCGGCAGGTGCCTCGGTGGTCCCGAACAGCACGCAGGCGGTGCCGATGATGGAGACGGCGGTTGCACCATCGGACCACGCGGTAATGATCCACAGCGCGCAGGCCAGTACGATGCCAACGAAGGCGCCCAAGGCGCTGCGCAGGGCGATCCGGTGGTCACGATGCAGCACATGACCGTTCGCCTTCCTGGCAAGGTGCACGGGTACATGCCGGCGCCAGTCCGGGCGGGCAGTGTGCAGCTGCTCTTCCAGCAACCGRCAGTCGTGATGCGCAGCATCGAGTTCGGCCTGACGTGCGCAGAGATTTGCACGCAGCAGGTCCGGCCATGCTGTGCGCGCCGTGCCGGCGGGCTGCGCGCGCAGCTGGGCCAGTGATTCGTCCACGGCGCTGGACAGCATCAGCACATCGAGCATCCGGTCATGCAGTGCGCGCAGGATCTGCACCTGGGCGACGCCGTGCACACTGTCGAACGGCAGGTGGATGGACAGCGTGTGCAGCTCGAGGAGATCTGCGGCTACCTTGGAGCGATCCGCAGCCAGTACCGTTTCGTTTGCGCCAGCGCGCATGTCCCGCGTCCAGCGCTCCGCATCGGCGAGGATCGATGCCACGCGCGCGTGCACACGCGCCGAGACCCGGCGTGGCAACAGCAGGCCATGGACCAGCGTCGCCGCAAGAATGCCGATGGAGATTTCCTGCACGCGGGTGATGGCGATGGTGAAGACGTCATCGGGCACCATCACCGCCGGGAAACCAATCAGGCTGGTGGTGTACCCGGCCAGCAGGAAGGCGTACGCACGGGGTGTGCGGTCGAGCATGGCCAGGTACAGGCACAGGCCCATCCAGGCGGCCAGTACCACGCTCAACACCATCGGCGCGTTGGCGAACCGCGGCACCAGCAGCACCGTAGCAACCGCACCGSCGACGGTTCCCAGCAGCCGGAACAGGCCACGGCTGAGTGTCGCGCCGGACATCGGCTGCGACACCAGGTAGACAGTGCCGATCACCCAGAACGGGCGGGTCAGGCCGATGCGCAGCGAGACATACAGCCCGAGGATCGCGGCGAGCAGGCATTTGAGCGAGAACAGCACCGCTTCGCGGTCGACCTTCAATGCGGGCGACGTCAACAGCGCGATGGGGCGCGAAAGCCAAGGGCGGTTGGGGGCGGGGATGTGCATGCCGCCATCGTATTCAGCGAGCCCCTCCACCGAATTTCGCTATAATGTCAATCTATCGCTGAATCCGGTCATCGAGAATGACTCGCATTTCTCTGCCTGGCTTTGATCTGGACCCGGACGCGACGGATCGGCCGGCAGTGGCCAGTCGCCTGCAGGTGGCCGACCACGATGCTGAGATTCCGGTGCATGACCACCGGAAAGGGCAGCTGATCCTGGCACTTCATGGCGCGGTGACCTGCGAGGTGGCCAATGCGCTGTGGATCGTGCCGCCGCAGTGCGGCGTGTGGATTCCCGGCAGCATGCCGCACAGCAACCGCGCGACCGCCAACGCGCGCCTGTGCTATCTGTTCGTCGAGCCAGGCGTTGCCGACCTGCCACTGCACTGCGTGACGCTGTCGATCTCGCCGATGGTGCGCGAGATGATCCTGCACCTGGCCGATGCGCCGCACGACTACCCGCGCGGCGGGCACACCGATCGCCTGGCGCGTGTGCTGCTGGACGAACTGGTGCAGATGCCGGCCGAGCGGTTGTACCTGCCGGTGAGCGACCACCCCAAGATCCGTGCGCTGGCTGCGGCGCTGTCAGCCAATCCGGCCGATCGCAGCACCATCAGCGAGTGGGCCAAACGCCTGGCGTTGGGTGAGCGCACGTTGACGCGGCTGATTGATCGGGAAACCGGACTGTCGTTCGGGCGCTGGCGGCAGCAGCTGCATCTGCTGGTTGCGATTCGCGAGCTTGCCGGCGGCGCGGCGGTGCAGCGGGTGTCTGAAACCCTGGGCTATGAATCGGTGACGGCGTTCATCACGATGTTCAAGAAGGCGCTGGGGCAATCGCCTACGCGGTATTTTGCGGAGCGGTTGCGGAATCAGGATTTAGCTGCGCGTGGTGGTTGATGGTGACTGGCTGACGTTGATTGGCTGGAAGGAAGTATCAGCTCTCCGCGGAACTGCGTTTGTCACGTATCGAATAGATCACTGAAAAGATCTTCCAGCCCCGCTCGGTGCGGACCAGTCCTTGTTGATCAGCGAGGTGCGGAAGGACTCGATCACCTGTTCGATCGCTTCTACATCGCCAGGGGTGCTTTGCTCTGCGTGGGCCGGAAGGCTGGGCAACAGGCAAAGGGCGAGGGTGGTGACGACCGTTCCTGGAGTGTGCATCTGCAGTGTCGGGTTGAAGGGGAGGGTGGGCATGCGCATCAGCGAGCGTACGTGCGCCAGAAGAGCACGCGATTGCCTGTGCTGCTTGTTGCGACGAAGATCGACTTGCCGAATTCGGGCTCGCAACGAAAGAAGGTATAGGAGCGCTTCAGAGCGGTCTCACTCGGCCACCAGCTTCGATTGAACAGCGCCGGCTGGGTAGCGCTGTGGTTGACGGGCCGGCAACCGGGCGGCAACAACAACTGCTTGCTGCGTGGTTTGCTGAAGGCAAGCGCGCTCACGTTTGAATCGAGGTCGTGCACCTCGCGCAGGTCGGTCGCCTCCTCGGGCACCCACGCGGGAATCCAGCCCTTGGCAATCATCTCGGCGTCGACGGCTTCCTGCTTCGTGGCGTAGGAGCTGTCCATCACCAGATCGCAGGAGGTGAGTATTAAGCAGAGTCCGAGGAGGAGGAACAGCCTCATGCGGTCTGGAAATAGAGGTAATGTCGGGGTCATAGACGATCCTGCAGCGCATCCTTGCATCACTGGCTTGACGGTGCACGCTAGCACTAATGAAGACTGGAAGCAGTTTGGGGGAGTACCCTGATCACCAGGGCAGGGGCGTTGCCGATATCGATAATCGTGACCGACATCCCACGGCTTGAATTGATTATGTAATGGGCTTGCGCGATAACTGCCCCGTGCGGCATCGCCGCATTCCGGAACAGGGAC
>NZ_JBFRFE010000297.1:0-5063 GCF_052114665.1 Stenotrophomonas sp. 2YAF22
GTGCCATGTGTCGTACCGGGCAATCGTCACGTCCCTGTCGGCCTGCTGCCACCCCCTCGCATCCTGCGAAGCGGGGGCGGCGTTGCGTCCTGCACGCGGCCGCGTCTGTCCTGTTTGTATCTCAGCCCCTTCCACAGGTCTGTGATGCCACCATCCTGGTGATTGGTGCCGCATCCCTGCGACGGTCGGCGGCTGCAGCCATCCTGTCCGCAGCCATTGAACCTGCATCCTGCAGATTCCGACGATTCCTGTTGTCAGCGCCTGGGTACGGTTCGCACCGGTACCGATCCGGGTACCGGATCCGCAGGCAACATCGTGTTGCCAACGGTGATCCGTCGTCGATTCCGTTCGACGATCGATGTCCCTATCCCCTTCACCTGCGTCAGGTCCTCGACGCGGTGAAACGGGCCGTGTCTGCGCCGGTGCTCGACGATCGCCGCTGCCTTGGTGGCCCCGACCATCGTCAATCCCTGCTGCAGCGCCTGGGCATCGGCCCGGTTGATGTCGATCGGCTCGGCAGCTTGCGCTCCCGCGATCCACATTCCCAGCACCAGCGCCCTTAACACGACAAACCAAGGCACGACGTGTATCTCCTTGTGGTTCTGACCGTCCCGACCGGCAATCCCGTCGGTCGAAACAGTGTCCGTCACCACATGCACACAGCGTATAGGTTTCACGGATTTCTAAAAGCCAGCCAAATACCCGACGTGATGTAGGGAAAACCCTACCCTTGGCCGAGGCGTAGAATGGACGGATCAGCCATGCAACCGGAGTTTCAGATGGACAGCGCCAAGCTCGGCCAATTCGTCAATGACAAGTGGGACAGCGAAATCGTCCCGCAGTTGGTCGACTACATCCGCATTCCCAACAAGTCGCCGATGTTCGACGCCAACTGGGTGCAGAACGGCTACATGGAGCAGGCGGTCACCCTGATGGAAACCTGGGCCAAGGCCCAGGACCTGCCCGGCCTGAAGGTCGAAGTGGTGCGCCTGGAAGGCCGTACCCCGCTGATTCTGCTGGAAATTCCGGCTACCGGCGCCGAAACCGGCGACGACACCATCCTGCTCTACGGGCACCTGGACAAGCAGCCGGAGATGACCGGCTGGGACGACGACCTGGGCCCGTGGACCCCGGTCCTGCGCGGCGACAAGCTGTATGGCCGTGGCGGTGCCGATGAYGGCTACGCCATCTTCGGCTCGCTGGCCGCCGTGCTGGCACTGCAGGCCCAGGGCTTGCCGCATGCCCGCTGCGTGGTGCTGATCGAAGCCTGTGAAGAGTCGGGCAGCTACGACCTGCCGGCCTACGTGGACCATCTGGCTGACCGCATCGGCAAGCCGTCGCTGGTGGTCTGCCTGGATTCGGGCTGTGCCAACTACGACCAGTTGTGGTGCACCACTTCGCTGCGCGGCCTGACCGGCGGCAACTTCTCGGTGAAGGTGCTCAACGAAGGCGTGCACTCCGGTGATGCCTCCGGCGTGGTGCCGTCCAGCTTCCGCCTGCTGCGCCAGCTGCTGTCGCGCATCGAGGACCAGGACACCGGCCGCATCCTGATCGACGGCATGAACGTGGAGATTCCGGCCGAGCGCCTGGAACAGGCCAAGCGCGCCGCCGACGTGGTCGATACCGCGATCTTCGAAAAATTCCCGCTGGTCGACGGCCTCAAGCCGATGAACGACGACCTGACCGAGCTGGTGCTCAACCGCACCTGGCGCCCTGCCCTGTCGGTGACCGGCATCGGCGGCATGCCGCCGCTGGAATCGGCCGGCAACGTGTTGCGCCCGCATACTGCGGTGAAGCTGTCGCTGCGCCTGCCGCCGACCGCCGATGGCAAGACCTGCGGCGAGCTGCTGAAGGAAGCGCTGCTGCGCGATCCGCCGAACGGCGCGCAGGTCACCCTGGACCTGGAAAAGGCCTCCACCGGCTGGAACGCGCCGGCGATGGCACCGTGGCTGACCAAGGCCATCGACGATGCCAGCCAGACCTTCTTCGGCAAGCCGGCGATGTACATGGGCGAAGGCGGCTCGATCCCGTTCATGGGCATGCTGGGCGAGAAGTTCCCGGGCGCCCAGTTCATGATCACCGGCGTGCTCGGCCCACACTCCAACGCCCACGGTCCGAACGAGTTCCTGCACATTCCGATGGGCAAGAAGGTCACCTCGTGCGTGTCCAAGGTGATCAGCGAGCACTACGCGGCAAGCCTGCGTGGCGAGACCAGCGGTTCGCCGGTAGCTGCCGACAGCGGCACCCGCCACGGCGACCACGGCTGCTGCTGATCCAGACACACCGTGACGGACGCAGCCCGGCCTTGCTAGGCTGCGTCCATCCTTCGAGAGCACTGATTGCATGAACGGTCTGTTTGGCAGCACCAGCTGGCTCTACATCATCCTGGTCGGCTTCTTCGTCGGCCTGCTGGGACGCTTCTTCATGCCCGGCAACAACCGCATGGGCTGCCTGCTGACCATCGTGCTGGGCATCATCGGCGCGCTGCTGGCCGGCTGGTTCGGCCAGTACATGGGCTGGTACGCGCCCGGTGAACCGGCCGGCTTCCTCGGCGCGGTGCTGGGTGCGGTCGTCGTGCTGGCGATCCTGCGCCTGTTCAGCGGCCGCCGCTGAGCCGCCCTCTCTTTTCTCATTCTGCCCCCGACGTTGGCGCGCCCGGCGCGCCCGGATATGCCTGCATGACCGAACCCGCCTCTGATCCCCAGCGCAGCGCACAGCGCCTGCAGTGGGCCCGTACCCAGCTTGACGACGGCAACACCGTGGTCGAACGCGCCTCGGTCGACGCCGGCATGCGCAGCTACTGGCGCACCACCAGCCAGCGCGGCAGCCACATCGTGATGGACGCCCCGCCGGGGCTGGAAGACCCCACGCCGTGGCTGCGCATGCGCGGCCTGCTGCACGATCACGGCCTGCGCGTGCCCGCCCTGCTTGCCCAGGACCTCGACGCCGGCTTCCTGCTGCTGGAAGACCTGGGCGGCCCGACGCTGGCGAAGATCCTCGACGAACGCAATGCCGACGCGTGGTTCAGCCGATCCATCGATCAGCTGCTGCGCCTGCAAGCCATTCCGGTGCCGGCCGATTTCGGCCAGTTCGGCGAAGCGCTGCTGCAGCGTGATGCCGGCCTGTTCGACGAGTGGTTCCTGCAACGCCATCTTGGCCTTGAACTGGACTGCGGCGAGATCGAAGGCCTGCAGCTGGTGCACCGTCGGCTGATGGACAACGCGCTGGGCCAGGCCCAGCTGATGACCCACCGCGACTACATGCCGCGCAACCTGATGCCGGTGGATGGCGGCCCGGCGGTGCTGGATTTCCAGGACCTGGTGCGTGGCCCGATCGCGTACGACGCGGTAAGTCTGTTCAAGGATGCCTTCCTGAGCTGGCCGCTGCAGCGCGTGGACGAATGGCTGGCGCAGTATCACCAGCGCGCACGCGATGCCGGCCTGCCGGTACCCGACCGTGCCACTTTCCTGCGCGATGCCGACTGGATGGGCATCCAGCGCCACGTGAAGATCCTCGGCCTGTTCTGCCGCCTGCGCTATCGCGACAACAAGGGCCACTACCTGGACGATGCGCCGCGCTTCATCGCCTACCTCGATGAAGTGCTGCCGCGCTATCGCGAACTGGCGCCCCTGCAGCAGTTGCTGGAAACGCGGATCAAACCGGCACTGGCCGAGTTGGCCGCGCCGATGCGCGTGCAGCGCTGAAGGCCGCATCGATGAAGGCACTGATTTTCGCCGCCGGCCTGGGTGAGCGCATGCGCCCCCTCACCCTGCACACGCCCAAGCCGCTGCTGGCAGTGGCCGGCAAACCCCTGATCGCGTGGCATCTGGAGCGGTTGGCTGCGCTCGGCATTCACGACGTGGTGATCAATACCGCGTGGCTCGCCGAGCAGTTCCCGGCCGCATTGGGCGATGGCAGCCAGTGGGGCCTGCGCCTGCATTTCATGCACGAAGGCGATACCCCGCTGGAAACCGGTGGCGGCATCCTCAATGCATTGCCGGTGCTGGGGGACGATCCGTTCCTGGTAGTGAACGGCGATATCTGGACCGATTTCGATTTCGCCACGCTGCCGCGTGAACCGGCCGGCCAAGCGCATCTGGTGCTGGTCGACAACCCCGCGCAGCACCCCAATGGCGACTACCGGCTGGACGCGCACGGTGTGCTGCACCATGACCGCGAAGGCCCGTGCCTGACCTATGCGGGCATCGGCGTCTATCGTCCTTCGATCGTGGCCGATTGGCGCGCGGTGATCGGTGAGGCACCGGGCAGCGAGCGTGTGCCACCGAAGTTTTCGGTGGTGCCGTTGCAGAAGCATTTCATGGCACAGGGGTTGATGACGGGGCAGCATCATCGCGGGCGCTGGACCGATGTCGGGACCGTTGATCGCCTGCATGCGCTGGATGCGGAGTTGGCCGCGAACGGCTGAGCCCGTCGTGGTTGGTCGCATCTGAAGCAGAAGCCTTGCTTGGCCGGACGGGATGGGCTGCGCAGGGGACGCTGCAAGTACGTCCATGTAAGCTCGGTCGCCGCATCCATGCGGCTCACGCCCCTGCGCAACCCACCCCGCCCGGCCTCTGACAGTTTCCGTGKGCGTCCAGCCACGGAAGAAAGAAAAAAGCARAAGCGGGTCGCCTCGCTGCGCTTGCTCTGGTGACGACCAACGGTCGCTACCCACCACAAGCAGAGAACGTCGGATCCAAGGCAGTCCTTCCCCGGAAAGTCTCATCCACGCATGGCGTGGATCTACTTGTCGCCATCATGGCGCCAACGCCCCTGCATGGCCCACCCGCCCGGCCTCTGACAGTCTGCGTGTGCGTCCAGCCACGGAAAAGAAGGAAAAGCAGAAGCGGGTCGCTTCGCTCTGGTGACGACCAACGGTCGTCACCCACCACAAGCAAGACACGTGTCGACCAAGGTCGACACCCACCAACAGCAGTGCAGAACGCCGACACACCAGATCGCGGGAACCTGTCGAAGGCGGGGTGGCTCAGGTTGCGGGGGCGTGAGCGCCATGGATGGCGCGACCGAGGCTACATGGACGTACTTGCGCCGTCCCCCGCAAC
>NZ_JBFRFE010000298.1:0-5060 GCF_052114665.1 Stenotrophomonas sp. 2YAF22
GGCCATGCCCGGCGAAGGTGTGCGATTTCCCGCGTCCGCCGGGCATGGCCCGGCGCTGCCAGGACAGGTCAGCGCTTCGGTATCCGCAGCAGCTGCGTGGCACTCGCGCGGTCGTGCCAGGTCAGCCGCTGGCGATCCACCAAGGCCCACCAGAAGCCCAATCCGCCCAGCAGCAACGACAGCGTGGCCACCGCGAAGCGCAGCCACAGCTGGCCGCGTCGCAACGGCGTGCCATCGCGTGATTCCAGCTTCAAGCGCCACGGGCGCATGCCCAGCGTCTGCCCACCGCGCCGCCAGCTGGCGGTGGCATACCACCCGGTCAACCCCCAGCACACCGCCCACAGCAGCCATTGCCAGGTACTGAAAGGCGCGATGTTCTCGCGCTGCGCATGGCCGCTGAACGTATAGGCCAGGGTGAAGGCCGTGCCGGCCAGCATCCACAAGGCCAACACCGGCAGCGCGTCATAGATCATCGCCAGCAGGCGCCACAGCAGCAGCGCGCGCGGGCGGGGCGTATCAGCGGCGACGTGGGCCGCATCGGTGGCGGGGCTCGACATGTGCCGAGCATACGCAATGCTGGCCGTGCCCGCAGTTGGCCTCGTATCCTGCGTGCATGGCCGTCACTTCCACTCCCGCCGAACGTCGTCAGCTGGTCCAGCAATTGCCCGAGCTGCGCGGCGAGGACAGCCAGCGCATCCAGCGTTTCCTCGATGCGATCTGGGCCGAGCACGGTCTGGCCCGCGCCACCCTGGACAGCTATCGCCGCGACCTTGAAGGCCTGGCGCGCTGGTGTGACGGGCGCGACGGTGGTCTGGCCGGTGTTGAGCGCGCCGGCCTGTTTGACTATCTGGCCTGGCGCACCCGCCACAACTGGTCGCCGCGCAGCAACGCGCGGCTGCTGTCGGCGCTGCGTGCCTTCTTCGCCGACGCCGTGCGCCGTGGCGAACGCAGCGAGGATCCCAGCGCGCTGCTGGACCCGCCGAAGCTGCCACGGCTGCTGCCCAAGGCGCTGGCCGAGAGCCAGATCGACGCGCTGCTGGCGGCACCGGATATCGACAGTCCGCTCGGCCTGCGCGACCGCGCCATGCTGGAGCTGATGTATGCCGCCGGGCTGCGGGTGAGCGAGCTGGTGCTGTTGCCCGCCACGGCGGTGAACCTGCGCCAGGGCGTGCTGCGGGTGACCGGCAAGGGCAGCAAGGAACGCCTGGTGCCGCTGGGCGAGGAGTCGCAGTACTGGCTGGAACGCTACCTGCAGCAGTCGCGACCGCAGCTGGTGGGGAAGGGCAAGGTGCAGGCGCTGGCCGACGGGCAGACGCCCTTGTTCATCGAACCGGCGCTGCATGGCTTGACCCGCCAGGCCTTCTGGCACCTGGTCAAGCGATACGCGGCGGTGGCCGGTATCGACCCGGCGCGGATCAGTCCGCATGGCCTGCGGCACAGTTTCGCCACCCACCTGCTGAACCGTGGCGCCGACCTGCGCGCGCTGCAGATGCTGCTGGGCCACAGCTCGCTGTCCACCACGCAGATCTACACGCTGGTCGCACGCGAACACCTGCAGAAACTGCACGCCCGCCATCATCCACGCGGCTGAGCCCGCGGCTGAACCCCTGCCGGGCCTGTGCGCGGCATCGCGGACCGCTCAGGATGGCTGTGTCAGAATCCGGGGTCTTCTTTCTGCTGCGGACTGCTCCATGCTCCGATTCGCCATCGCCGCCGTGTTCGGCGCGCTCAGCCTGAGTGCCTGCGCCCAGCCCGCCCCGCCCGCCGCAAAGGCCCCCGCTGCAGCGGCAGCCAAGGCCGGCCCTGCCGCCACGGCCAATGCTCCGGCCGAGCAGGCTGTGCGCAAGGCGCTGACCGAGCTCAACCCCGGCTTCCAGGTGGACTACATCGGTGCCGCGCCCTTCCCGGGCTTCCGTGAAGTGGTGGTCTCCGGCCAGCTGCTGTACGTCTCCGACGACGGCCGCTACCTGTTCCAGTCGCAGCCCTACGACACCCGCGCCAAGAGCCCGGCCAACAGCGAAGGCCTGCTGGGCTACCGTCGCGACCTGCTGGCCAAGGCCAACCATGGCGACCGCATCGTGTTCGCCGCGCCGAACGCGAAGTACACCATCAGCGTGTTCACCGACATCGAATGCGGCTACTGCCGCAAGCTGCACCAGGACATCGCCGAGCTCAACCGCAACGGCATCACCGTCGAATACCTGGCCTTCCCGCGCATGGGGCTGGGCAGCAAGGATTACACCGACATGATCTCGGTCTGGTGCGCGGCCGATCGCCGCCAGGCGCTGACCAATGCCAAGCGTGGTGGCACGGTGGCAGCGAAGAACTGCACCAACCCGGTGGCGATGCAGTACGCCCTGGGCCAGCAGTTGGGCGTGAACGGTACGCCGGCCATCTTCGCGCCGGATGGCACCCAGCTCGGCGGCTACCTGCCGCCGGCGCAGCTGCGTGCGGCGTTGGAGAAGCGCGCGGCTGCAGGCGCGGCTGGCGGCGGCCGCTGATCTGATGCGATTCCGCCGGGCTCGGCCCGGCGGATGTGGCAACGCGAACGAGGCCGGGGACGCAGTGCGCCCCCGGCCTTTTTTTACTTCAACCCATCACTGACCGCCTTGGTCAGCGTGCCCTGCGCATCGTCGCCGCTGAACTCCCAGACGAACGCACCGCCCAGTCCCTGGGTCTTCACGTAGCCCATCTTGCGGGTGATGTTGGCCGGTGTATCGAAGCTCCACAACGTGCTGCCGTTGTAGATCCAGGTGGCACCGGCGGTGTTGTCGGTGTAGCCCGGCCACGCCAGGTTCTTCAGCACCTTCCAGTCTTCAATGCCGGCCTCGTAGGTACCCGGTGCCGCACCGGTGGCGTTCTGGTACAGGCCGTTGTTGGCGTTGGTCACCCCGGTCCAGCCACGCCCGTAATAACCGATGCCCAGGTTGAGCTTGGCGGCGGGAACACCGCGGCTGATGAAGGCCTCGATGGCGTCGTTGCTGTTGTACAGCTTCTGGTCGCCGGTGGACGGATCATTCGGCGAATCGAACAGCGCCGACTGGTGATTGGTCTTCGCATCCCACGCGCCGTGGAAGTCGTAGGTCATCACGTTGATGTAGTCCAGGTACGGGTGGTATGCGGCCGGATCGGTGACGCGGATCTTGTCGATGCCGGCACCGACCGCCACCGTCAGCAGCAGGCCCGGGCGCACCGCATCGAGCTGGCGGCGGAATTCGGCCATCAGCGCGGTGAAGTTGGCGTTGTCCTCGGGCGTGCCGCAGGCGATACCGCAGGCCACCGGGTACTCCCAGTCGATGTCGATGCCATCGAACACCCCCAGCGCCGCACCGGGGCCACCGGCACCGTCGGTCACCGGCAGGTTGCCCTTGATGTAGGCGTCGATGCACGAAGCGACGAAGGCCTGGCGGTTGGCCGGTTGCGCCGCGCTGGAGAAGCCGCGCGACCAGGTCCAGCCACCCAGCGAGATCAGCACCTTCATGCCCGGGTACTTGGCCTTGAGCTGCTTGAGCTGGTTCCAGTTGCCGCGCAGCGGCTGGTCCCAGGTATCGGCGCTGCCGCTCACGCTTTCGCCGGCACCGAAGGCCTTGGTGTAGTCGGCGAAGGCATCGCCACCGGCTCCGCTGTTCGGGTCCGACGCCTGGGTGATGCCTACTTCGCAGCGGTTGTTGCGCACGTTGCCGAAGGCGTAGTTGATGTGGGTCAGGCGCGCGGCCGAACCGCTGCTGTCGATGTTCTTGACCCGGTAGTTGCGGCCATAGATGCCCCACTGGGTGAAGTAACCGATGACCCGCTTGCCGGTGGTGCCACCGTCGCCGGCCAGGGTGCTGGCGGTCACTGCCGTGCCCTGTGCCGACGCGTTGCCGGCGTTGTCACGGGCGCGCACGCGGTAGCTGTAGCTGGTCGATGCAGTCAGGCCACCATCGACATAGCTGGCGCTGGACGGTGAGCCGACCAGACTGCCATTGCGGTACACGTCGTAGCCGGCCACGCCGCTGCCACCGGTGTTGTCGGTGGACGGGCTCCAGCTCAGGGCGATGCTGCTGGCGGTGCGGGTACCCACGGCCAGGCCACCGGGCACGCTGGGCGCGGTGGTATCGCCACTGGCCGCGTTGACGGTGATGGTGATGGTCGCGGTGCTGGCGGTGGCGTTGTTGTTGTCGGTGGCGACCGCGCGCAGGGTGTGGCTGCCGGCGCTGGCGTTGGCCCAGCTGGCGCTGTACGGCGCGCTGGTGTCGACGCCCAGCGAACTGCCATCGCGGAAGAACTCGACCTTGCTGACGCTGCCGTCCGCATCACTGGCGTTGGCGGTCACGTTGACCGTGCTGCCGGCGCTGAAGGTGGCGCCGTTGGCCGGCGAGGTCAGGCTGACCACGGGCGGCTGGTTGGTCCCGCCGCCGTCGCAGGCGCCGAGGTTGGTGTAGTAGGGCGCCCCGGCCGGATGGTCCGGCGGCGCATTCCAGATGTCCTGGTTCGCCCGGTAGAGGACCCCTCCCTTCTGCAGGGTGTCGCCACTGCGGTAGATCTTGGCCTGGTCCCATTCGGCCACGCCGGCACAGCTGGYGGCCTGGGCCAGGCCGGGCAGGGCAACCGCCCCGGCCAGGGCCAGCAGCCAGGCCAGACGGCGCGGGCGACAGCGATGAAGGGAAGGGTGGGCACTGCGTACATCGGCACTCTGCACAAGCGGGTCGTACATGGTGTGTCTCCGATCGATGGTTGGCGCGCGGGCCAGGACGGCGCCGCACGTAACGCAGGGTCCGGACATCGCCCGGGAAGGCGACGGAGGGGGCGGACGGAGGTACCTGGTGGGCCGGGGAGAGAGTCCGGCGCCAGGTGGGGACAACGTTGTCATCAATTGCGTGGTCAATCCGTGAGCGAGTGCATGGTTCGAGGATTTGGCGGAGAGCGGCGCTGGCGCGCGGTCGGCAGCCATCGGCGGAGCCCCCTCGTGGTTGGCGTCTGGAGCAGGTTCCGGAGTTGGGCCGGGCGGGTGGGCTGYGCAGGGGGCGCTGCAAGTACGTCCCTGTAAGCTCGGTCGCCGCATCCATGCGGCTCACGCC
>NZ_JBFRFE010000299.1:0-5057 GCF_052114665.1 Stenotrophomonas sp. 2YAF22
ATGAAGACCCGCGCGGTGCGCGATGGCAGCGACTGGCGCATCAACGGCAGCAAGATGTGGATCACCAGCGGGCCGGTGGCCGACCTGGCCATCGTCTGGGCACAGACCGAAGACGGCATCCAGGGCTTCGTGCTGGAGAAGGGCATGCCCGGCTTCACCACCCAGGAAATCAAGCACAAGATGAGCCTGCGCGCGTCGCTGACCGGCGCGCTGTTCTTCGACGACGTGCGCGTGCCCGACAGCCACCGCCTGTCGAACGTGAAGGGGCTGAAGGGGCCGCTGGGCTGCCTGACCCAGGCGCGTTTCGGCATCAGCTGGGGCCCGATCGGCTCGGCCATCGCCTGCCTGGACGAAGCGCTGGGCTATGCCAAGGAGCGCGTCCTGTTCGGCCGTCCGTTGGCCGCCACGCAGAGCGCGCAGATCAAGCTGGCCGACATGGCCAGGCGCATCACCATGGCGCAGCTGCTGGCGTTGCAGCTGGGCCGCCTGAAGGAAGCCGGGCAGGTGCAACCGCAGCAGGTCAGCCTGGCCAAGTGGAACAACTGCCGCATGGCGATCGACATCGCCCGCGAATGCCGCGACCTGCTGGGCGGCGCCGGCATCACCACCGAGCACGTGGCGATCCGCCATGCGCTGAACCTGGAATCGGTGATCACCTATGAAGGCACCGAGACCGTGCACCAGCTGGTGATCGGCCGCGAGCTGACCGGCATCAACGCGTTCTGAGCGGGGTGGGGAACAGCCATCCACGCATGGCGTGGATCTACCCGCGGCTGTTGGGTCCGCCTTGAAGCGGGCCGAGGAGCGCAGGGTACCGGTGCGCAGCACCGGCTCGCGGATGGCGGCGCGTTTCTTTGGTTACTTTCTTGATGGCGCACATTCATGTGCGCCACCCTACGGGCCGGCTACGCCGTTCCGCGCTGCTCCTGCAGCGCGGTGCGCGAGCAAAGAAAGTGACAAACGCGAACTACGCCCCGCCAGCAAACCCATGCTGGCGCCACGCCTCGTACATCACCACCGCRACGGTGTTGGACAGGTTGAGGCTGCGGTTGTCCGGCCGCATCGGCAGGCGCAGCCGGCGACCATCGGGCAGGGCATCAAGCACGTCCTGCGGCAGGCCACGACTTTCCGGGCCGAACAGGAAGGCATCACCGTCTTCGAACGCCACGCTGTCATAGCGGACGCTGGCACGCGTACTCAGGGCGAACAACCGCTTCGGTGCGATCCGCGCCAGCGCAGTGTCCAGGTCCGGATGCACCTGCAGGCGCGAGTACTCGTGGTAGTCCAGGCCGGCGCGCTTGAGCTGCTTGTCTTCCAGTGCGAAGCCGAGCGGCTCGACCAGGTGCAGCTGCGCGCCGGTGTTGGCGCAGAGCCGGATCACATTGCCAGTGTTGGGCGGGATTTCCGGTTGGAACAGGATCACGTGGAACTGGGGCGCGGCATTCATCGGCGCAGTGTACCTGCGACGGCGGCCGCCTTTACGACGCACGCCCCGCGCGGGGCAGGGCGGACGTCGCTTACGGGCGCAGCAGGACCTGGGCGGTTTCGGCAGCGAAGGCCTGCAGCTGGGCGGCGCTCGGACGCACCTGCAGGGCCGGCAGGTTGACGATCACCTGGTTGGCGACGCTGGTGGCGGCCGCTGCCAGGGTGGCGGCGTAGCGCTGGGCTTCCTGCTCGGCAGCCAGGGCGACACGCTGCTCCAGGCTCGGGCGCACTTCAACCGAGGCCAGGGTGGTGATCGGCAGTGCGGCGGCGACCGGGCTGGCGATGAAGCCGCCGCGCTCGGCCAGCTGGTCGACACTCGGACGCACTTCGACAGTGGCCAGGGTCGGGATGCCGCTGGCCTGTTCCCAGGCCTGCTGGACCAGCTGGTCGGCGGCCGGGCGGACCTGCACGGTGGACAGGGTCTTGATGGATTCGGAGGCCTGCACCGACGAAACAACCGCGGTGCCGGCGATCAGGGCGATGGCGATGGCAATGGTCTTGGCGTTCATGACGGGGCCTGTTTAGTGTTGGTGAGCAGTGGTGTGGTAGTAAGGTAGAACACCAGTTCTGGGGATGCAAGCGGAATTTTCGATTTCCTGCTTGTGTTCAGTCTTCAGTCAGCTTTCGTCTGAAGCCCTTCCTGGCGCAGGAAGTACAAAGCAATCCCCGTGCCAACTTTTAGTCGTTGATTCATAAGGGTTTTATGGATCGCCGAAAGTGTCCGCAGGGCGGACACCTGTCCATTCCGGGGCTGCGGACACTGTCCGGACGTGAATCACCGCCGTTCGTGACCCGGGAACGGCCAATCACGAAGGCCGATAGGCCGATCACCCCCAGTGACTGGTGGCCGATACCGGTGGCCGCACGCCCGCGCTAGGATCGGGATTCACCTATGTGACCAAGGACCCGGATATGTCGCTCACCCTGCGCCCGCGCGCCGCGCTGCTCGCTGTTGCTCTCAGTACTGCTCTCGGCACGCTTGCGCCGACCTACGCGCTGGCGGCCAAGCCGGCCGCGACCAGCAAGGTCGATATCCCGTTCGAGCAGTTCACCCTGCCCAACGGCCTGCGGGTGGTGGTGCATACCGATCGCAAGGCACCGATCGTTGCGGTCAACATCTGGTACCACGTCGGCAGCAAGGACGAGCCCGCCGGCCGTACCGGCTTCGCGCATCTGTTTGAACACCTGATGTTCCAGAGCAGCGAGAACCACGACGGCGAGTACTTCGAGCCCTTCAAGCAGGTGGGCGCCACCGGCCAGAACGGCACCACCAATACCGACCGCACCAACTATTTCGAGAACGTGCCGACCACCGCGCTGGACATGGCGCTGTGGATGGAATCGGACCGCATGGGCCATCTGGTTGGCGCGATCGACCAGGCTGCGCTCGACGAACAGCGTGGCGTGGTGCAGAACGAGAAGCGCCAGGGCGAGAACCAGCCCTATGGCCAGGTGTGGGAACAGCTCAACCGCGCGCTGTATCCGGTGGGCCACCCGTACCACCACAGCGTGATCGGCTCGATGAACGATCTCAACGCCGCTTCGCTGGACGACGTCAAGACCTGGTTCCGCACCTGGTACGGGCCGAACAACGCGGTGCTGGTGCTGGCCGGTGACATCGACCTGGCCACGGCCAAGGAAAAGGCCGCCAAGTACTTCGGCAGCATCCCGGCCGGCCCGACCATGGCGCAGCCGAAGGTGGACGTTGCCAAGCGCCCGGCCGACACCCGCGAGGTGATGACCGACAAGGTGCCGCAGGCGCGCATCTACCGCGCCTGGAACGTGGCGCAGGTCGGCACCACCGACGTCGACCAGCTGCAGCTGCTGGCCTATGTGCTCGGCGGCGCCAAGTCTTCGCGCCTGAGCCAGCGCCTGCAGCACCAGGACAAGCTGGTCGACAACATCAGCGCTGGCGCCTACGCCTCGCAGCTGGGTTCCAACTTCATGGTGATGGCCACGGTGAAGCAGGGCCAGGACCCGGCCAAGGTCGAAAAGATCATCGATGAGGAAATCGAGCGCCTGCTCAAGGAGGGCCCGACCGCCGAAGAACTGGCACGTGCCAAGACCGGCTCCCGGGCAGGTTTCATCCGCGGCATCGAGCGCATCGGCGGCTTCGGCGGCAAGGCAGACGCGCTGGCCGAATGCACGGTCTACACCGGCGACCCGGGCTGCTTCCGCACCTCGCTGGCCAACATCGACAAGGCCACCGCTGCCGACCTCAAGCGCCTGGGCGCGCAGTGGCTGGACAAGGGCAGCCACACCTTGGTGGTCGAGCCGGGTGAACGCGTTGCGCTGAAGGAAGATCCTTCGCAGGCGCCGAAGCCGTTCAACGTGCCGGCCGTGGACAGCAAGTACAGCACCCTGCCCGAGCAGGTGGACCGCAAGGCCGGCGTGCCTCAGACCCGCGAGTTCCCGCAGTTGAAGTTCCCGGCCCTGCAGCGCGCCACGCTGAAGAACGGCACCCAGGTGGTGCTGGCCGAGCGCCATGAAATTCCGGTGGTGCAGTTCAGCTACCAGTTCCCGGGCGGTTTCACCGCTGACCAGGGCCGCAAGCCGGGCACCGCCAACTTCACCATGAGCCTGATGACCGAAGGCGCCGGCAAGCTGGGGTCGCTGGCCTTCGCCGATGCAGCCGATGCGCTGGGTGCGGACCTTGATGCGTCCGCCGGCCTGGATTCGGTGGATGTGGAACTGTCCGCGCTGAAGGAGAACCTGGTGCCGTCGTTGGCGCTGTATGCCAGCCTGCTGCGCGAGCCGCGCTTCGAGCAGAGCGAGATCGAGCGGGTCAAGGCGACCTGGATCGCCGGCATCCAGCAGGAGAAGGTCAATCCGGGTGCGGTGGCGATGCGCGTGCTGCCGCCGCTGCTGTACGGGAAGGGCCATCCGTACGCGATCCCGTTCACCGGCAGCGGTGACGAAGCGGCGATCAGCAGCCTGGGCCGCGAGGACCTGGTCGACTTCCACCGCGACTGGCTGCGTCCGCAGGACGGCACCCTGATCGTGGTTGGCGATACCACCCTGGCCGAGATCGTGCCGCTGCTGGACAAGCAGCTGGGCGACTGGAAGGCCACCGGTGATGCGCCGACGATCAAGGCCACCACCGCCGTGGCGCTGCCGAAGAGCCCGCGCGTGTTCCTGATCGACCAGCCGGGCGCGGTGCAGGCCAACCTGTTCGCCGGCCAGGTCGTGCCGCCGTCCAGCGACGCCAGCTCGACCCGCTTCGACATCGCCAACGGCGTGATCGGTGGTGACTTCACTTCGCGCCTGAACATGAACCTGCGCGAGGACAAGCACTGGTCCTACGGCGCCCGCACCAGCGCCAGCAACACCGTGGGCCAGCGCCCGTGGATGGCGATGGCACCGGTGCAGATCGACAAGACCGGCCCGGCCATGGCGGAAATGCGCAAGGAGATCGCCGAGTTCGCCAACGGCAGCAAGCCGGCGACCGACGCGGAAGTGGCGCGCATCCGCAACATCCAGACGCTGAGCCTGCCCGGCGCCTACGAGACAGCCAGCGCGGTGGCCGCGACCATCGGCACGATCGTGCAGTTCAAGCGTCCGGACGACTACGT
>NZ_JBFRFE010000300.1:0-5054 GCF_052114665.1 Stenotrophomonas sp. 2YAF22
GGCGCACACCCACACGTCGAACAGGCCCGGCTCGGCACGCAGCACGCCGTCGCGGCCGGTGAATGCCAGCTGTTCACGGGTCAGGGTGAACACCACCTCGGCCGACTCGCCCGGCTGCAGGGCCACCTTGCGGAAGTCCTTCAGCTCGCGCACCGGCCGCACGCGGCTGGCCACGCGGTCATGGATGTACAGCTGCACCACTTCCTCGCCGGCCACGCTGCCGGTATTGGTCAGCGTGGTGGTCAAGGTCAGGGTGTCGTCCCAGCCGACGCGCGCAGTGCTCAGCTGCGGCACGCCGTAGGCGAAGGTGGTGTAGCCGATGCCATGGCCGAACGGGTACAACGGCTCGTTCGGAATCTCGCGCCAGCGTGCCTTGAATTCCGACATCGTCGGCAGTTCCGGGCGACCGGTGCGCGGGTGGTTGTAGAAGTACGGCTGCTGGCCGGACACTTGCGGGAAGCTGACCGGCAGGCGGCCGGAGGGGCTGTAATCGCCGAACAGGACATCGGCCACGGCATGGCCGGTCTGCGTGCCCAGGTACCAGGTGATCGCAACGGCATGCGCATTGCGCACCGCGCCCTGCAGGGCCAGCGCGCGACCATTGCGCAGCAGCACCACCAGCGGCTTGCCGGTCATCGCCACCGCTTCGGCCAGCGCCTGCTGTGCCGGCGGCAGGGTGATCTCCACGCGCGACTGCGCCTCGCCGCTGTAACGCTGCGGCTCGCCCAGCGCCAGCACCACCACGTCGGCGCGCAGCGCAGCGGCCACGGCCGCCTCGGTGCCACCTGCAATGGCGGCTTCCAGTTCGCATCCCGGCACCACTTCCAGCAGCGCGTCATCGCCGATGGCCGCGCGCACGCCGGTTTCCAGATCCACGTAACGCTGCTTGTCGCCGAACAGCGTCCAGCAGCCTTCGATGTTGTCGCGGTCCTGCACGAACGGGCCGATCAGCGCGATCTTCTGACCGTTCTTCTGCAGCGGCAGCACGTTGTCGCGGTTGTTCAGCAGCACGATCGAACGGCGCGCGGCATCGCGCGACAGTTCGTCATGGGCGGCGATATGGGAGGTATCGGCTTCGCGCGCCGGGTCCAGCGAACGGTACGGGTCGTCGAACAGGCCGATGGCTTCCTTCAGCCACAGGATGCGGCGCACGCCTTCATCCAGCACGCTCATCGGCACCTCGCCGCTCTCCACCAGGCCCGGCAGGTGCTCGGCGTAGAAGCCGCTCTGCATGCTCAGGTCCAGGCCGGCGGTGAACGCCTTGGCGGTGGCATCGCGGTCGTCGGCGGCATAACCGTGCGCGACCAGTTCCATGTCGGCGGTGTAGTCGGAGATCACCACGCCCGGGAACTTCCATTCACCGCGCAGGATGTCGGTCAGCAGCTCGGCGTTGGCGCTGGCCGGCACGCCGTTGATGTCGTTGAACGAGGACATCACGGTGATCGCGCCAGCGTCGAAGGCCGCCTTGAACGGCGGCAGGTGCACATCGCGCAGGGTTTGCGGCGAGATGTCCACCATGTTGTATTCCATGCCGGCCATCACCGCGCCATAGGCGGCAAAGTGCTTGGGCGTTGCCAGCAGCGAGTCGGCGGCGCGCAGGTCGCTGCCCTGGAAGCCACGCACGCGGGCAGCGGCGAAGGCACAGCCCAGTACCACGTCCTCACCGGCACCTTCGGCACCGCGGCCCCAGCGCTGGTCACGGGCGATGTCCACTGCCGGTGCGTAGGTCCAGTGCAGGCCGGCAGCGGTGGCTTCAACCGCAGTGGCGCGCGCGGTGCGCTCGGCCAGGTCCGGCTCGAAGCTGGCGGCCTCGCCCAGCGGAATCGGGAACACCGTGCGCATGCCGTGGATGACGTCGGCCGCCAGGATCACCGGGATGCCCAGGCGGCTCTCCTCGGTGGCGACCTGCTGGATGCGGCGGCCGAGCTCGGCGCCGACACCGTTGAACAGCGAGCCGACCTTGCCCTCGCGCACCTGCTGCAGCACCTGGTCGGCATTGCGCACGTTGGCTTCCGGGTTCACGTCCGGGGCGAACGGGCGGACCATGTCCGCGAAGACACCCAGCTGGCCGACTTTTTCCTCGACGGTCATCTGGGCAATGAGGGATTCGATGCGATCGGAGGCCACCGGCAGTCCTTGATGAAAACGTTTACAAGCCCGGCATTCTAGCGATCCCGGACGATTTGGCGAGAGGTTTCGTCATTCAGTTTCAGCCACCAGCCGGATCCGTACGGTCCGGCCGGGGGCATCGCAGCTTACTCCGAGCCGGCCAACTGGCGCTGCCCGGCCATCAACATCGCGTCGCTGGACGCCTGGAACACCCGCAGGCCAAAGGCCGGCAGGATCGCCAGCAGGTGGTCGAAGATGTCCGACTGCACCGCCTCGTATTCGCCCCAGGCGGTGCTGCGGGTGAAGCAGTACAGCTCCAGCGGCAGGCCTTCGGTGGTCGGCTGCAGCTGGCGCACCAGCAGGGTCATATCGGTATGGATGCCCGGGTGGCTGGCCAGATAACGCTCCACGTAGGCGCGGAAGGTGCCCAGGTTGGTCACCCGGCGGCTGTTGACCTCGGCCACGCCCTGCTCGCGCAGGCGCCCGTTCCACTGGCCCAGCTCCTGCTGCTTGCCGCGCAGGTAGTCGCCCAGCAGGGCGAACTGGCCGAGGAAGGCCAGGTCCTGTTCCTCCATGAAACGCACGCTGTGCTGGTCCAGGAACAGCGCGCGCTTGATCCGGCGGCCACCGGCCTCCTGCATGCCGCGCCAGTTCTTGAACGACTCGGTCACCAGCTTCTTGGTCGGGATGGTGGTGATGGTCTTGTCGAAGTTCTGCACCGTCACCGTATGCAGGGCGATGTCGATGACATCGCCGTCGGCATTCTGGCTGGGCATCTCGATCCAGTCGCCGATACGGATACGCCCATCACCACTGATCTGCACGCTGGCCACCAGCGACAGGATGGTGTCCTGGAAGATCAGCATCAGTACTGCGGTGGCCGCGCCCAGGCCGGTGACCAGGTAGCGCAGGTCGACACCGGCGAGGGTGGCAACGATCGACAGCCCGGCGATCACGAAGATGATGATCTTGGCGACCTGCAGGTACCCCTTGATCGGCTTGTTGCGCGCCTCGGGGCGACGTTCGTACAGGTCGTTGGCCGCATCCAGCGCATGCGAGAACGCCATCGACACGGTCAGTACCGCCCACACGATGCACAGCTTGATGATGACGTTGACCAGGCCTGGCGGCAGGTCGGGAATGAGGGTGATGCCCGAGGCGATCACCTGGCTGGGCACCACGTTGGACAGCCGCGAAATGACCCGCATAAGATGGCTGCCACGCCCGGACTCGGCGCCCGGCAGGCGCTGCAGCAGGCGACGCAGGCCGCGCAGCAGGATGCGCTTGGTCACCCAGTTGGCCAGGCCGGCGGCAACCAGCAGCGCCGAGATCATCAACGCCAGGTAGGCGCCAGGATAGGGTTCCAGTGTGTTCTGCAGCTTTTCCAGCCACTGTACCGCCACCACTGCGTCCACCATCGGTTGTCTCCTTCTTCATTGCTGTTGAGGTTGCCGGCCAGCGGCCGGCACTACCGCGGGTTGCCAGCCGACGGCCGGCATTACCGGCGTGTCAGTCCCGCGAGCGTTCGATGATCACGCCGACCGCGCGTGCACCGCGCACCGCCCCGGGCTTGCTCAGCTTCAGGCGCAGCCACTTCACGTCGAACTCGTCCAGCACGATCTGCGCGCAGCGCTCGGCCAGGGTCTCCACCAGGCCGAACTCCGATTCGCGCACGAACTGCTCCAGGCGCTTGCTGACCGCCTTGTAGTTCAGGGTATGGGCAATGTCATCGCTGGCGGCCGGGCGACGGTTGTCGAACCCCATCTCCAGATCGAACACCAGGTCCTGGCGGATCCGCCGCTCCCAATCGTAGATGCCGATCAGGGCGTCGATCGTCAGCCCTTCGATGAAAACCTTGTCCATTGCGGTTACCAGCCGGAAAACAGGCGGCCATGGTAACGGGACGGCAGTGAGCCTGCCCGGAACGGAGGCGGGTCRCCGGGTATTCACAAGGTCTGGAAAAGACAAAGGGCCCTGCTAGCGGGGCCCTTTGGTACTACCGTTTTGTCCCCGGGGGGAGCTTTCTCAAGCCGCGGGTCCCGGTGGCGCAGGCACTGAGGTTAGGCAAGGACCCAATCGCCGGTCAAGGCCAATTGCGACAAAGCAACTCACGGAATTCGTCCGAGCCGAAACACAGGAAATCGGGCACGCAGGCAACGGCGTTCCCCGATGGTGATCGCCGCGGTCTCTGGCCAGCATCGACCCTTCCTTCACCACCGCAAATCACGATGGCTGCATACGATGCATTGAGGCGCGCTCTGTCAGCGGAGCGCCTGTCGACCTACGAGAGAATTGCATCGGCCTGCAGCCCGGGTGTCACCGCCGAATCCCTGTACCTGTGGAACATGCGGATGTGCGGTGCGCTGATGATGCCGGTGCATCTGTGCGAAGTTGTCATCCGCAACGCAGCCGCATCGGCGCTGGCCCGGCAACATGGGCCTCGATGGCCGTGGAATGATGCCTTCCGACGCAGGTTGCCGGCATCTTCATCCGCTTCGGCGAGAACCGCACTGGAACTGGTCACCGGCCGTACCACCGACACGCCCGAGATCGTCGCCAACCTGCCGATGGTTTTCTGGCAGCAGCTCTTCACCTGCCGCTTCGACGCTTCGCTGTGGATACCAGCACTCAGCGGTGTTCTACGCCATGCGCCTTCGGCCCATCCCAGTGTCACCAGGAAAGCCATCCACGCAGATATCGGACGCATCCGCCACCTGCGCAACCGCATCGCCCACCACGAACCGATCCTTGAGCGCGACATCGGCGCCGACCTGGCCGCGATCGGGCGGCTGATCCACGCCCGGTGCCCGCATACGCTGGCATGGCTGCAGCGCCATGAACGGGCCACCACGGTGCTGGCGGCCTCGCCACTGGTTGGCAAGCGTTGATGATGTTGCCGGCCAGCGGCCGGCACTACCGGGAGAYGGACCGGCTCACACCGCCGG
>NZ_JBFRFE010000301.1:0-5052 GCF_052114665.1 Stenotrophomonas sp. 2YAF22
GCATTCCTGTGCCTCCTGCCTGTGGCCGCCATCGCGCTGGCATGGCAGTGGCTGTGTCTTCCTTCCATGGCCGCGGAACGACGGCAATCCCGGGGCGGGGTACTGGCCCTGCTGCGGCGGCGGGTGGTGATGTTGGGAATGGCGGCGTGCGGCATCTTCTTCATGGGGCAGTTTGCCTTGTTCACCTATGTGCGCCCGTTCCTGGAAAAGGTCACGGGTGCAGGGGAATCCGCCGTTCCGCTGGTGCTGCTGGCCATTGGTGCAAGCGGCGTTGTGGGCACGCTCGCGATCGGGGCATTCATCAGGCGTGGTCTTTATCGCACACTGGTGGCCGTCCCGATCCTGATGGCGGTGATTGCCGCGGCGCTCGTGGCGCTGGGGCCTCAACTCTGGCCGACGGCCGTACTGTTTTCGGTATGGGGTCTGYTGGCCACGGCTGCGCCGGTGGGTTGGTGGAGCTGGCTGGCACGCACGTTCACCAACAATGCTGAAGCGGGCGGCGGGCTGATGGTAGCGGTGGTGCAGTGCTCGATCGCGCTGGGTTCCAGCCTTGGCGGCGTGCTGTTGGACAGTGTTGGTTTCGCCTGCACATTCCTGGCCAGTGCGGGCTTGCTGCTGTTCGCGGCATTGCTCGCCTATGTCACGGCCGCCGATGCTGCGTCCGCATCCGGCTCGGCGGTCGCCGTAGAGGCATGAGGCTGATGAGGCGCGCGACGAGGATCATTGGTCAGCTGCTTTCGCTTTGCCTTGCCTTCGCGGCGGTGTCCGCATGCTCTGCCGAGCAGAAGCATCACACCGTCGCGCCCATGAAAAACGCATCCAACCCGGAGGTGCCCTCAGTGAAGGTTCGACTGATCATCAACAACCAGACGTTGTCGGCCATGCTGGAGGACAGCGTTCCCGCACGCGAGTTCGCCGCCCAGTTGCCGATTACCCTTCAGCTTGAGGACTATGCTGCTACGGAGAAGATCGCGCAGCTCCCGCGCCGCCTCAGCATTGCCGGTGAACCTGACGGGATCACGCCACTGGCTGGCGATATCGCCTTCTACGCGCCGTGGGGGAACCTGGCGATCTTCCACAGGCCGTTCCGTTACTCGAAGGGTTTGGTGCGGTTGGGCCGCATCGAGGGGGACTTAAAGGCGCTTCGCGCGGAGGGACCGGTGGAAGCGCGGATCGAGTTCGAGTAGACGTCTGGCTACGTCCCCTGCACACGAAGGAGCAGCTATGAACAGCAACTACAGCCGGTTCTCTGTCACCGGGCTGAATGCCCACCAGCAAGCCATCATTCCAATCAGCGCCTGCGCAGCGGCGGGCAACATGAGTGCCCTTGATCAGGCGTTGAATCAAGCTCTGGACGCGGGCCTGAGCGTGGCAGAGGTGCGCGAGATCCTCGTGCAGGTCTATGCCTATGCAGGTTTCCCACGGAGCCTGAACGCGTTGAGCGAACTGATGAGGGTGGTGCAGGCGCGCAGGCAGCGGGGCATCCAGGATGAAGCTGGCCGCGAGCCGGGCAGGCCGATCCCCAAAGGAGACGCACTGCTCGCCGCAGGCACGGCCAATCAGACCAGGCTGGCTGGCGGCCCGGTCTCAGGGCCTTTGTTCGATTTCGCACCCCAGGCAAATGAGTACCTGCGTACGCATCTGTTTGGCGACATCTTCGAGCGCGACAACCTTGATTGGCAAATCCGCGAGTTGGCCACGGTCAGCATGCTGGCTGCAATGTCCGGGGTGGAGCCGCAGTTGCAGTCTCACATTGGCATCAGCATGAACATAGGGCTGCGCCCAGAGCAGCTGTACGCGCTGGCTGCTGTTCTCGAAGCGCGCTTCGGCCTGGAGGCCGCGGAACGTGTTCGTGTCGGTATTCAATGCCAGCTGGACGTTCGGCACGAATGATGTTCAGACGAGAGATTCCGTCGCATGGCGCACGCATTGGAGGATTGAATGAAAAAGATGATCATCGGAACGTTGATCAGCATGCTGGCAGGACCCTTCAGTGTTGGAGCGCAGGAGGCACAGATGACAAGGCTCTCGAAGATCACCGTCAATGCAGACCATCTGCCCGCCTATAGAGGCGCCTTGGCTGAGGAGGTTCGCGCTTCAATGGAGCTGGAGCCCGGCGTGCTGTCGTTGTATGCGGTCTTTGACAAGGAAGATCCGACCCGGCTGACAATCCTTGAAATCTATGCGAGCCGGCAGGCTTACGAACAGCATGTGAAGAGCTCGCATTTCCTCAAGTACAAAAACGGCACGCTGCACATGGTCAAGTCACTGGAACTGGTTGATGTTGATCCTCTTCTGCCGGAGCTGAAAATCAAATAATCGCCGGGTGGCGGGCGATACCCAAACGGTCACCATTTGCCGGCGTGACGGCGCGGCGCTACGCTTCCACGATGTCAACTTCGACCTCCGCAGCACTCGACGCCGGACGCGGCCCCGCCGAGCACGACGTGCGCACCCAGATCATCGAGGCTGCCACCGCGCATTTCAGCCACTACGGCTATGACAAGACGACGGTGTCCGACCTCGCCAAGGCCATCGGCTTCTCGAAGGCGTACGTCTACAAGTTCTTTTCCYCCAAGCAGGCCATTGGCGAGGTGATCTGCGCCAATTGCCTCAGTCAGATCGAAAGCGAGGTTCATCAGGCCCTGCAAGGCGTGCAAGCGCCTGCCGAGAGGCTGCGGTTGTTGTTCACCGTCATTGTGGAGGCCGGTCTTCGCCTGTTTCTGCAGGATCGGCGCCTGTATGAAATTGCCGTTGCGGCCGCGACGGATCAATGGCCTTCAGCGCAGGCGTATGAAGGGCGCATCAGGCAGCTTGTTGAAGACATCATCAAGGATGGACGCGCTTCCGGCGCATTTGAGTGCACGACGCCGCTCGAGGACACCAGCCGTGCGGTCTACCAGGTCCTGCTTCCTTATCTGAATCCGGTGACGCTGCCGCACCTGGCGCACCTGCACAAAGAAGCGCCAAGTGCCTTGCAGGAGTTGGTCCTCCGGAGCCTTGAGCCATGCCCGTAGTGACCATTGACTATATTAGTCACTAGGAACAGAATTCCTCCGGATACCCCACTCCGGAAGGCCGCATGCGTCGCCGTTTTGTACTCCCAGYCATTTCCTGTGTTGTTCCGTTGTTCCTTGTGGCCTGCGGAAAGTCGGATGACGTCGATCCCCGGACCGCTCCGCCCATCGTCCGGATTGCCCAAGTGCAACCGGGGGCGGGAGGCGCGCGCACGTTCACAGGAACCGTCGCCGCACGCGTACAGAGTGATCTGGCCTTTCGGGTGGGTGGCAAGGTCACCGAGCGCCTGGTTGAGACGGGGCAGACGGTAAAGCGCGGCGACGTGCTCTATCGGATTGATCCCGTCGACCTGAATCTGGCAGCGGCGTCCCAGCTGCAGGCCGTCATCGCGGCCCGAGCGCAAAGCGCGCAAGCCACCGCAGACGAAGCGCGATACCGCGATCTGGCAGCCAAGGGCGTCGTTTCACGGTCGGCCTACGATCAGATCAAAGCGGCGGCGGACGCAGCATCGGCACAGCTCAAGGCGGCCGACGCGCAAGCCCGGGTTGCACGTAATGCCAGTCAATACACGGCGCTCGTCGCCGATGCCGACGGAGTGGTCATGACCATCTCCGCTGAGCCCGGTCAGGTCGTGGCGGCGGGGCAGATCGTCGCCCGGCTTGCCCGTGCAGGCAGTCGGGAGGCCGTGGTCCAGTTGCCCGAGACGCTGCGACCCCAGATCGGCTCCGTGGGCTCAGCGTCCCCGTTCGGGGCAAGCGGCAAGATCCCCGCACGGTTGCGCGTGCTCTCGGAATCGGCCGACCCCGCCACCCGGACCTTCGAAGCTCGCTACACCCTGGAAGAGGGCAGCACGGCGCTGCCGCTGGGTTCCACGGTGGCGGTCGAACTTTCAGGCGCAGCACCTGCCGGTGCGTCGGCCGGCGTCGAGGTGCCGTTGGGCGCGCTGTTCGATCCTGGTACCGGTCCCGGCGTCTGGGTGATCGGTGGTGAGCCGCTCAAAGCCCATTGGACGCCGGTCGCCGTCAAGCAGTTGGGTGATGACCGGGTAGTGGTTGAGGGGGCCCTGAACGCATCGGATCGCGTGGCTGCCCTCGGCGCCCATCTACTTCGCGAAGGGCAGGTGGTTCGCATCGCTGAGACCGCCAGGAACGCCGCTGCAAACGGAGCCCACCAGTGAGTGGGTTCAATCTGTCGGCACTTGCGGTGCGCGAGCGTGCCATCACGGTTTTCCTGATCTTTCTGGTCTCCGTTGCCGGCATTGTTTCCTTCTTCCAGCTCGGCCGCGCTGAGGACCCTGCGTTCACTGTCAAGGTCATGACCATCGTGACGGCCTGGCCTGGCGCTACGCCAACAGAAATGCAGGACCAGGTCGCCGAGAAGCTGGAAAAGCGCCTGCAGGAACTGCGCTGGTATGACCGCAGCGAAACCTACACCCGGCCTGGCCTGTCCTTCACTACGCTGACATTGCAGGATGGCACGCCACCGTCGGAGGTGCAGGAGGAGTTCTACCAGGCGCGCAAGAAGATGGCAGACGAAGCCGCAAATCTGCCCACGGGCGTGATCGGCCCGATGGTCAACGACGAGTACGCGGATGTCACGTTTGCTCTCTTCGCACTGAAAGCGAAGGGTGAACCGTTCCGCCTGCTCGCGCGTGATGCCGAGACGCTGCGTCAGCGATTGCTGCACGTACCTGGCGTGAAGAAGGTCAACATCATTGGTGAGCAATCCGAGCGCATCTATGTGGAGCTGTCGCACGAACGCCTGTCGAATCTCGGCATCACGCCACAGGAGGTGTTCGGGGCGCTGAACGGGCAGAACGCCCTGACGCCGGCAGGATCGGTCGAGGCCAAGGGCCCGCAGATCTTCATTCGCCTCGACGGGGCGCTCGATCAGCTGGACAAGATCCGCGATACACCCATCGTTGCACAGGGCAGGACCCTCAAATTACGGGACATCGCCATCGTCAAGCGTGGCTATGAGGACCCGTCGACCTTCATGATCCGCAACGGTGGCGAGCCAGCCATGCTGCTGGGC
>NZ_JBFRFE010000302.1:0-5040 GCF_052114665.1 Stenotrophomonas sp. 2YAF22
GTGTTTTCTGTACGCCATGGTCCTTGATGCCGCCACTGCCCGCCTGATCGACTCCGCTGCTGCGGGCCGTTCGACTGCGCCGGTCGCCATCACCACCACCATTACCACCACCACCGTCACCACTGCCCTGGTGCGGCCCGTCGTCTTCGTGTAACTCCCGAAAACAACGGCCCCGCACCATCCAGGTGACGGGGAAACTCGACCACCTGCATGCGACGGGGCCTCCAACCGAGGTCTGCATGTCTTCCATCGCCCCCGCCCATTCGCCTGCCGCGTCCGCACTGGCCGCACCGTCCACTGTCGTGCACAAGTTCGGCGGCACCTCGGTGGCCGACGCCGAGCGCTATCGCCATGTCGCCGGCCTGCTGCTGGCCCGCCCCGAGTCGTTGCAGGTCAGCGTGGTCTCGGCCATGAAGGGGGTTACCGATGCGCTGATTGAACTGGCGCACCTGGCAGCCCAGGGCGATGCCGGCTGGCAGGAGGCGTGGCATGCGCTGCGCGCGCGGCATCGGGGTGCCGCGGTAGCGCTGCTGGGTGAGCAGGTGGGCGATACCGTGGACTGGATCGATGCACGCTTCGATCAGTTGGCCGAGGTGCTGGCCGCGCTGGCGGTGATCGGCGAACTGCCACGCGAGGTGCTCGACCGCGTGCAGGGCCTGGGCGAAGTGTTCTCCGCACAGTTGCTCGGTACCCACCTGCGCGCGCTGGGCGAGGACTGCGCGGTGCTGGATGCACGCGATGTGCTGGTGGTCGGCCACGGCGAACTGGGCGTGGATGTCGACTGGGATGCCAGTGCCGGCCGCCTTGCCGCGTGGCGGCTGCAGCACCCGCAGTCGCGCGTGGTCGCCACCGGTTTCGTCGCCCGCGACCGCCAGGACCGCGTCACCACGCTGGGCCGCAACGGCAGTGACTACTCCGGCGCGATCTTCGCCGCACTGTTCGCCGCCGATGAACTGCATATCTGGACCGACGTCGACGGCGTGCTGTCGGCCGACCCGCGGCTGGTGCCGGAGGCCGTGCAGCTGCACGCGCTGAGCTACGACGAGGCCTGCGAGCTGGCCTATTTCGGGGCGAAAGTGGTGCATCCGCAGACGATGTCACCGGCGATCCGGCTGGGCCTGCCGATCTTCATCCGCAATACCTTCCAGCCCAGCCATCCGGGTACGCGGATCAGCGCCGAGCGCTCGCCACGTGGCCCGGTGAAAGGGCTGACGCTGAGCACGGATCTGGCCCTGCTGAACCTGGAAGGCACCGGCCTGATCGGCGTGCCGGGTACCGCCGAACGGGTGTTCGCCGCGCTGCGCCAGGCACAGGTCTCGGTGGTGATGATCTCGCAGGGCTCTTCCGAACATTCGATCTGCTGTGTTGTCCGCGCAGGCGAAGCGGCGCGTGGTCGCGATGCCGTGGTGCAGGCGTTCTCGCACGAGCTGGCCGCCGGCCAGGTGCAGCGGGTGCAGGTCAGCGAGGGCGTCAGCGTGCTGGCCGCCGTGGGCGATGGCATGGCAGGCCAGCCGGGTGTGGCTGCACGGCTGTTCGAATCGCTGGGCCGGGCGCAGGTGAACATCCTGGCGATCGCGCAGGGGTCCTCCGAACGCAACATCTCGGTGGCGGTGGCAAGCGCCGACGCGACCCGCGCGCTGCGTGCCGCGCATGCCGGGTTCTGGCTGTCGCCGCAGACGTTCGCGGTGGGGGTGATCGGTCCGGGCAATGTTGGCGCTGCGCTGCTGGACCAGCTGCTGGCGGCGCGCCCGCAGTTGCTGGCCAAGGCCAATGTCGATCTGCGCCTGCGCGCGCTTGCGTCACGCTCGCGCATGCGCCTGGAGGCCGATGGCCTGCATGAAGACTGGCGCCAGGCGCTGCAGGACGCCGGCCAGGCCAGCGATCTGGACCACTTCACCGAGCACCTGCTGGCCGCGCATCTGCCGCACGCGGTGGTGATCGACTGCAGTGGCAGCGCCGAGGTCGCCGAGCGCTATGAAGGTTGGCTGGCCGCCGGCATCCATGTGGTGACCCCGAACAAGCAGGCTGGCGCCGGTCCGCTGGCACGCTACCAGCGCATCCGCGCGGCGGCGGCGGCCAGTGGTGCGCGCTTCCGCTACGAGGCCACGGTGGGTGCCGGCCTGCCGGTGATCACCACGCTGCGTGACCTGGTGGATACCGGAGACGAAGTGCTGGCGATCGAAGGCATCTTCTCCGGCACGCTGGCCTGGCTGTTCAATCGTTTTGACGGCAGCCAGCCGTTCTCGGAACTGGTCGCGCAGGCGCGCTCGATGGGCTACACCGAGCCGGATCCGCGCGATGACCTGTCCGGTGTGGACGTCGCGCGCAAGCTGGTGATCCTCGCCCGCGAGGCCGGTCACGCGCTCAGCCTGGAGCAGGTGCAGGTGGAGAGTCTGGTGCCGGCGCTGCTGCGCGAGGGTAGCGTGGACGACTTCATGGGCCGCCTGAGCGAATCGGACGACGCGCTGTCGGCGCGGTTGCATGAGGCCCGCGAGCGCGGTGCAGTGCTGCGCTATGTCGCGCGGCTGGGGCCGGACGGTGCCTCGGTCGGCCTGCAGGAACTGCCGGCCGACCACGCGTTCGCCAACCTGCGGTTGACCGACAACGTGGTGCAGTTCCGTACCCGCCGCTACTGCGACAACCCGCTGGTGGTGCAGGGTCCGGGCGCGGGCCCGGAAGTCACCGCTGCCGGTGTGTTCGCCGATCTGCTGCGGGTGGCGGCCGGCGAAGGAGCGCGGCTGTGATCGCACGCGCCTTCGCGCCCGCATCGGTGGCCAACGTGGCCGTGGGTTTCGACATTCTGGGACACGCCATTGCCGGTATCGGCGATACGGTGAGCGTGCGCCGCATCGACGAACCGTTGGTGCGCATCGATGCGATCCGTGGCAGTGCGGTCGAACTGCCGCTGGATGCGCCAGGCAATACAGCAGGGGCCGCGCTGATCTCGCTGCGTGCAGCGCTGGGGCTGGGCTTCGGTTTCGCCATCGAGATCGACAAGGGCATTCCGTTCGGCTCCGGCATGGGCGGATCGGCGGCTTCCTGCGTGGCCGCGCTRGTGGCAGCCAATGCACTGCTGGACGCACCACTGCCGCGCGAAGCGCTGTATCCGTTCGCACTGGATGGCGAAGCCGTGGCCAGCGGTGGCCGCCATGGTGACAACGTCGGCCCGCTGCTGCTGGGCGGCGTGGCGCTGTGCACGGCTGATCGCCTGGTGCCGATTCCGGTACCGGCCAGCTGGCACAGCCTGCTGATGCATCCGCATGCGGTGCTGGAGACCCGGCGGGCACGACAGGCGCTGCAGGGCAGCTATGCGCTGGGCGAATTCGTCGCGCAGAGTGCCCACCTGGCGCTGGTGTTGAGCGGTTGCCATCGCAGCGATGCCGCGCTGGTGCGCGCCGGCCTGCGCGATGTGCTGGTGGAACCGCGGCGGGCGGGCCTGATCGTGGGCTTCGACGCGGCACGCGACGCTGCACTGGCCGCCGGCGCGATGGGCGCAGGCATTTCCGGCGCCGGGCCCAGCGTCTTTGCCTGGTTTGAAGATGCCGACCAGGCGCGCGCGGCAGCGCAGCCGGTGCGTGCGGCGTTTGCCGCTGCCGGCTTCGACAGTGATGCCTGGATCTCGCCGCTGGATGCACCCGGAGCCTGCTTGTGCTGAATCCTTCCTCCCTACCGGATATTGACCTCATGCAATTCGTTTCGACCCGCGGCCAGTCGCCGGCCGTTGGACTCAGTGCGGCCATCGCTGCCGGTCTCGCGCCCGACGGCGGGCTGTACGTTCCGGAGGCGCTGCCGGCGCCGCGGACGCTGCAGGCCGGTGCAGCCCTGGCCGACACCGCCGCTGACCTGCTGGCGCCATTCTTCGCGGGCGATGCGCTGGCCGAGGCCTTGCCATCGATCTGCCGCGAGGCCTTCGATTTCCCCGTGCCATTGCGCGCGCTGCGCAACAGCGGTGACCATGTGCTGGAGCTGTTCCACGGGCCGACGGCGGCGTTCAAGGATATCGGCGCGCGCTTCCTCGCCGGTGTGCTGTCGCGGCTGCAGACCGGCAAGGGACGCGATCTGACCATCGTCGTGGCCACTTCCGGTGACACCGGTGYAGCCGTAGCGGCGGCCTTCCATCGGCAGACCGGTGTACGCGTGGTGGTGCTGTATCCCGATGGGCGGGTGTCGCCGCGACAGGCGCATCAGCTCGGCTGCTTCGGCGACAACATCCAGGCACTGCGGGTGGCCGGTTCGTTCGATGATTGCCAGGCGATGGTGAAGCAGGCGCTGGCCGACCGCGATCTGCAGGCACAGGTGCCGCTGAGCTCCGCCAACAGCATCAGCCTGGGCCGGCTGCTGCCGCAGATGAGCTATTACGCGCACGCGGCGCTGAGCCATCATGCGCAGCATCAGCGGCGCTTGAACCTGGTGGTGCCGACCGGCAACCTCGGCAACGCCATGGCGGCAGTGCTGGCGCGCGCGCTGGGCATGCCGATCGGGCAGATCGTGCTGGCCACCAACGCCAACGCGGTGCTGCCGCGCTATTTCAGTGGCGACCGGTACCAGCCAGCGGCCAGCATTGCGACCGTGGCCAACGCCATGGATGTCGGCGCGCCCAGCAACTTCGAGCGGCTGCGCTGGCTGTACCAGGGCGATGATGCCGAGCTGCGGGCGGCGTTCCGCGCCTTCGCAGTGGATGACGTGACCATCCGCGCGACCATCGCCAGCGCGCATGCCAGCGACGGTGAGCTGTTCTGCCCGCACACGGCCACGGCGGTGAAGGTGCTGCAGGATCTGCGCGCCGGTGGCGCCAAGGGCGACTGGGCGGTGGTTGCTACCGCGCACCCGGCCAAGTTCGAGGCGGTGGTGGAACCGTTGATCGGCGAAGCAGTGGCGGTGCCGCCGACCTTGGATGCATTGCTGCAGCGTCCGGCACATGCCGAGCCATTGGCGGCGGACTACGCGGCATTGCGTGAGGTGTTGTTGCGTTGATGGAGGCGTCTGCGTGGATGCCGGCCAGCGGCCGGCACTACCAGAAGCACGCATCACGGGTAGTGC
>NZ_JBFRFE010000303.1:0-5037 GCF_052114665.1 Stenotrophomonas sp. 2YAF22
GTGATGTTCGGATTGCTGGTCACCAGCAGGCGTGCCAAGCCATGCAGGTCAGCCGTCACCGGCGTGCTGCGACCTTCCAGGTCGAAGGACACCGGCATGCCCAGCTGCTCGGCGATGTCGTTGCTCAACTGGTTGTAGGCCGCATACGGCCAGACGATCGCTTTCGGGCGTACACCCAGTTCCTTCTCGATGCGCTGCACGCTGCGGCCGAGATCGTCGCGCAGGCGCTTCTCGTACTCCTGCGCGCTTTCGTAGCGCTGCGCCTTGGGGTCGTAGATGCGGGTGATCACCGCCGGGGTCTGGTTGCCCTGCGGGTTGGACTGCACGCCGTGGTGCAGGTTGTCGGTATGGCTGGCCAGTTCGATCAGGCCGCTGGCCTGCATCTCGCGCAGCTGGTCCCAGGTCAGGAAGTCGTCACGGCCGAAGGGACGGTAGCCGTAGTCGATGGTGCGTCCCGGTGCCATGTCCACGTAGTCGGTGATCACCGCCACCAGCGCCGGATAGTTGTACGCGCGCAGCAGGGGATAGACGCGGCTGTACACGCTGCGCAGGCCGTCGTCGAAGGTCAGCAGCACCGGCCGCGGCGGCAGCGTTGCTTCGCCGCGCGAGGCGTTGATCAGCTGTGACAGCGAGACCGGGTGATAGCCATGCGCGGACAGCCAATCCAGGTGTGCGGCGAAGTTCTGCGTGCTGACCGCGTAGGCGTCGCCGTCGGATTTTTCCAGCACATCATCGCGCACGTCGTGGTAGCTGAGCACCAGCAGGCCGTTGTCGGCCGCGTCCAGTTCCGTGGCTGAGACGGCGCGCTGGGCTGCGGCGGGCAGGGCGAGGGCCAGCAGCGCCAGCAGCAGTACGGTTGTCAGGTTGCGAAGCATCCGTTCCATCTCATTCTCCCCAGCGCAGCGCGGCATCGAAGCCGATATGTCGTTCACGTTGGCCGTCGTAGACCGGCCGCGACCAACTCACGCCGTACTCGAGGATCCGCCCTTGATCGAACTGCCATTCGTGGCGATAGGCCACGGTCGGAATGATTGAACTGCCAAAACCTTCCTGCCAGTAGTTGCCCACCGACACCGTCAGGCGATGGCGGAAGTGGCGCTCGTAATGGCGCCACAGCTGTTGGTCGATGCGCAGGCCCACTTCCACCGAGCGATCCCGCGAGGGGTTGAAGTAGGGCGCATCGTCGCGGCTGCCACGGCTGGTGTAGACGCTGCCCAGGCCATCGATCAACAGGCGCGGGCGGGTCAACAGCCGTTGTTCGATCGCACTGTTCAGCGTATCGCGGCGGTTGCCATCGTCGTAACGGAACTGGCTGCCACCGAAGCTCCAGTGGGTGCGCTCGTTGCGCGTGTAGTCCACTGCAACCGCAACGCTGTCGGCGGTGATGCCGGCCACGCGTGCCTGCATCGAGGCTTCCGGGTCATTGCGGGCAGCGGTTACGCCGGCATGCCAGCGATCATTGAACTGCCAGCCGAAGCCGCCGCGCAGGCCGGTGTCGCCGATGCTGTCGTTGGGGCGCGTCACCGCCGCCTCGGCATCGAGGCGGTCGAAGCGGTAGCGCACGCCGGCACCGATCCACAGCGGATCGATGTCCTGGTCCTGGAAGCTGACCGAACGGCGGTCGGCGAAGGCAAACAGGCGCCAGCGGTCGTTGAGAACCGGCGAGGCCACTTCCACGCCGTAGTGCAGGTCGTCGTTGCCCAGCGGCGAGGTGCCGCCACCGCCGGAACTGCGGCCACCCTCGACCTTGGCCAGCAGCTGCCAGCCGCGATGGGCGCGCCAGTCGCGGTCCATGCGTTGCACCGCCGGCTGGCTTGGATAGCGAGCCAGCAGGTCGTCATGCAGCGGCCGCGCCAGGTCGTCGCGTTGCAGCTGCACGTAGGATTCGTACATGCCCAGGCGCGGCGCGATGTCACGCGGGTCCAGGGTATAGGCCATCTGGTGGCGCTCAAGTGCCCGCCGTGGCCAGCCGCGCAGCTGGTAGACGCTGCCCAGTGAAGTCTGCAGGCTGCCATTGCCCGGGCCGACCTCGACCAGGGCTTCCAGTTCGCGCTGGGCCGTGGGCAGGTCGCCGCTGTAGGCCCGCACCATCCCCAGGTTCAGGTCGGCCTCGTAGCGCGCCCAGTTCTGGAAGGGGGTCTTGCCGCCGCCCCAGCGCCAGGCCGGTTCGTCCTTCTGCCAGGCCTGCAGGTAGCCCACCGCCTTCTCCGCCTGCTCGGTTTCCAGATAGGCATAGGCCAGCTCCGAGCGTGACTCGAAGCGTGAGGGATCGTTCTTTGCGGCGGCCTCCAGCAAGGGAATGGCCTCTTCCGGGTTCTGGGTGGCCATCAGCGAGTCGCCTACGGCTGGCAGCACGTAATCAGGCAGTGCATGGCCTTCGCGCTGCAGCGCCCGCGCCTCGTCGCGCACCTGCGCGTGGCGGGCCAGGCGGTTGAGCAGGATCAGCCGGTCCATGCGGATCCGCAGCGGCGCTTGCGCCAGCGCGGTGCCATCGCGCTCGACGTACTGCTCCATTTCCGCCAGCGAAGCCTCGGCCTCGTCCAGCCGGGTGTCTTCGCTTTCCCCGTAGGCCAGGCTCCAGTTGACCAGTTTGGCCACGTAGTTGGCCTCCAGCCGCGCTCTCTGGTCCTGGTCGAACAGGTTGGGCCGGGCCTGGTAAAGCCTCCAGGCACGATGGGCGTTGCCGATGTCGCCCAGGGTCAGTACCTGCAGCTTGTACAGCAGGTCGTCGTTGGGCTCGCGCAGCTGCGCCCGCTCGATCGCCGCCAGCGCATCGACCCAGCGTGCCTGGTCACGGTAGTGCCCGATCTCGGCGAGCCGGTCGGCGCGCGTTATCACGGTGGGCGGCGGGGCCGCATCGGCCCAGTACGCCAGAGTGGCGCAGGCCAGACCGACGCACAGCGCCAGTGGACGGTGAACAACCATGAGACCCCCTAAGCATCCATTGCTGAACGATGTGCTGAAAAGTGTGACGCACATCACATGCCAACTATAGCTGACGCTCTGCCAAAGCGCCTACTTCCTATCCGTACCTTGTTGACGGAGAGTCCTTGGATGACCGGCCAGCCCTGTCGCAACGCGTTGTCGCGCATACACTTTCCGCTGTCCACTGGAACGGCACGGGGCAGCCTGAGGCCGCCCTGTGGGGGCGCACCACGCTGGCAGGGCCGGTTCTGGACACGAAACGGGTCAGCTTTGGACACGCTACGTCACCCGCTGCGGTGGCGGTGTGTAGATCGCGGTAGTGGGGTGTGTGGGTCCAGCTTCACGGCGGCGGGCGTCAGCCCGCCGGTCCGGTCACCACAGGTCTTCCAGCTTGCGCGGCTTGCAGGCCACCCACGAGGCGCACAGCATCAGCAGCGCGCAGCCGAACAGGAAGGCGAAGGGCAGGGTCCAGCCCTCGCTGACGGTGTGCAGCCAACCGACCAGGAACGGGCCCAGGCAGCTGAAGCTGTAGCCCACGCCCTGCATGAAGCCGGACAGGGCCGCCGAACCGGTGGGGGTGCGCGTGCGCAGATTGATCAGGGTCAGCGCCAGCGGGAACGTGGACGGCCCGACGCCCAGCAGGCAGGCCCACAGCAACGGCGCCTTCATCGGGGCGAACAGCAGGCCGGCGAAAGCGATGACGAAGGCCGAGAAGCCGATCAGCACCAGTGGGAAGGGATTCTGCAGGCGTACCGCCAGCGATGGGATCACCAGCGATGGCAGCAGGCCCAGTGCCGAAAACACCGCGACCATCACCCCGCCGAAGGCAGGCGTGGCGCCGGCTTCGACCACGATGCGCGGCAGCCAGGTGAACATCGAATAGGTCATCAGCGAGGTCATGCCGAACATCAGCGTCATGCTCCAGCCCAACGACGTACGCCAGACCCTGCCGTGCGGCTGCGCGGTGGGATCGTTGCTGTCCAGCACCGGTTTCGGTGCGCGGCGCGCCAGCAACAGCCATGGCAGCGTGGCGGCCAGCGCCAGCAGCGCCCACATGCCCAGCGACACCCGCCAGCCTGCGGCGTTGGCCACCGGCACCGCCAGCAGCGCCGGCATCATCGTGCCCAGCTGCAGCACGCTGATGTACAACGTGCTCATGGTGCCGACCTTGTTGGCGAAGTAGCGCTTCACCAGCGGCGGCACCACCACGTTGCCGATACCCATGCCCGCCAGTGCGATCACCGAGCCCAGCAGCAGGGTGCCGACATTGCCGGCGCTGGAGCGCAGCAGCAAACCGGTGGCGGCCATCAGCATGGCCAGCAGGGTGGTGCGCTCAAGGCCCAGGCGTCGTGCCAGCGCCGGGGTGGCGACGCCGAACAGTGCGAACGAAGCGGTCGGCAGCATGCCCAGCACGCCGGTCATGGTGGTGCCGAAGCCGAACTGCTGGCCCAGCACGTCCAGCAGCGGGGTGATCGAAGTGACGGCAGTACGCAGGTTGACCGCTGCCAGCAGGATTGCGGCGAACGCCAGCAGGCGACCGTGCAACAACGATGGCGAAGGGGAGGTGGGGGACGTCATGCGGTGTTCCTTGCAGGTGGCGCACGCCGCGCAGGTGGCGTGCAGCGCCCGCACCGGACGGGGCCGGTGTGGCAGGTGGGGGAGTGGCGGCCATTGTACGTGGCCGGCCGCGTCGGGTCCTCGACCCCGCTCCGGTGCGTACGTGGCTGATGGCAGCGCAGCCGGCTGTCCCGGATTCCGGATACAAAAAAACCCGGAGGACACTGATGTCTTCCAGGCTTCTTGGTGACCACCGAAGTGGTCGGGGAGACAGGATTCGAACCTGCGACCTCTACGTCCCGAACGTAGCGCTCTACCAGACTGAGCTACACCCCGAAGGGAGCCGCCTATTCTAGCCATTTCCCCCGATGGCGGCAAGGGGGAGGGCCGTTCTGCTTCGCTGCCGTGGCAGCGACTCCTGCGGGAACAAAAAAGCCTGGAAGACTTCACCAGGCTTCAATGCGACCACCGAAGTGGTCGGGGAGACAGGATTCGAACCTGCGACCTCTACGTCCCGAACGTAGCGCTCTACCAGACTGAGCTACACCCCGAAGG
>NZ_JBFRFE010000304.1:0-5024 GCF_052114665.1 Stenotrophomonas sp. 2YAF22
GCCAGGAAGTTCGCATTGGCCGCCAGGATGCAGCCATCCATGCTGAACTCGATCACCGCCTGCGATTTGTCGATGGCCGCCAGTTGCCCCGCCGACTCGGCCGCCTGCTGCTTCTGCACCGTGATATCGGTCGCGAACTTGACCACCTTGTATGGCCGCCCGTGCTGGTCAAGCACCGGGTTGTAGGACGCCTGGATCCAGATCTCGCGCCCACCCTTGCCGAAGCGCCGGTACTGCCCTGCATCGAATTCACCGCGACCCAGTCGCGCCCAGAAGTCGCGGTATCCACTACTGCGCGCGTCCTCGGAATCGACGAACAGGGAATGATGCCTGCCCTGGATCTCATCCAGGCGATATCCCACTGCCTGCAGGAAGTTGTCATTGGCCTGCAGGATCGTGCCGTCGAGGGCGAACTCGATGACCGCCTGCACCCGGTGCAGTGCGGCCACCTGGGCCTCAAGCTCGACGTGCCGCCGATGCTGCTCGGCCACCTCCGTGGCGCGGCGCTGCCTGCCCAACACCCCCCGCAGCGCGCGCAAGGGAGACCAACGGGTGAGCACTTCGGCCGGCGCCTGAGCACCTTCCATGGAGCCTGAAATAAGCATCGTCTGATCCTCGGTGTCCGGGTAGCGGTTGCGACCCGCCGGGCGGGATGCCTGGCGGCAACTTCGATTGCCTGGGACTGCAGACGCCGGAAGGCGTCACTCGAGCGACTGGCAGAAACAGTAAGGCAGCTGCGATCGTCATCAAACAGCGGCAAAGCACACGGCACGGGCCGCCCATCGGAGGCAGCCTCGGGTCCGGCAGCGGGAGCCAGCAGCGGGCTCCAGAGAAGGTATCGGCGGGGCGGCCAACTACTTTAGGGGGCCAGCCCCTGGTCGGCAGCGCGCCGCAGAATCCAGCGCAGCAGCATCGTTGCCAGCACGCCCGGCAGGTAGCCCAGACTGCCGCAGACGACCAGCAGGGAGGGTTCCACCAGTGGCCCGCCGCCGCCCAGGAACCAGTTGCGGGTGGAAAGGATGTACAACGCGAACGGCACCAGCAGCAACGGTGCCAGCCGCAACAGCTGCCACCGCCATCTGCCCGGCCCGATCCAGCCGGCCAGTGCACCCAGCACGGCACCTGCGGCTACGATGGTGGCGATTTCATCCATGACGCGCTTCCGGAAGTCTTCCAGCCACCATTCTGGACCAGCGCCGACGGAAAGGGGATGCGGCAAGCACGCATAAGGTTGCAATGACCATCGGGACATCTTTTGCCTGCGCACTGCCGGCAGCATGCGCCCACTGACTGGATCTTTCCTGGGAGGCAGCATGCTTCGACGCTTGAGCGCCATCATCATCCTCAGCCTGTGCAGTGCCGGCGCATTGGCCAGTGACGCGGGGTTCCGGCCCAGCTTCCATCCCGACCAGCTGAAGGGGCCACCCGCCGGTCGCCACAACGAAGTACTGGTGCTTGGGACAGCACATCTGTCGGAACTGCCAAAGACCTTCGAGCCGGCCCTGCTGGAGCCCTTGCTGCAGCGCTTGGCACGTTGGCGCCCGGAGGCGATTGCCACCGAAAACCTGTCCGGCCTGCAGTGCGACTTCATGCGTCGCAATCCCGGCCGCTATGCCGAAAGCGTTGAAACCTACTGCTTCGACACCGACGCGGCCCGCGCCGCCACCGGCCTCGACGTGCCCGACGCCAACGTCGAGATGGGACGCCTGCTGTCGGCGTGGCCGGCAAGCCCCACAGCAGCGCAGCGTCGGCATCTGGCTGCGGTGTTCCTGGCCGCTGGCGAGCGCGGATCGGCGCAGGTGCAATGGCTACGCCTGCCTGTGCAGGAGCGCGTCGCCGGCGACGGGCTGGATGCTGCGCTGGTCGAGATTCTCGACAAGAGCCTGACCCGCCGCAATGAAACCAACCTGGTGGCGGCAGTCCTCGCTGCCCGCCTGGGCCTGGAACGCCTGTGGGCAGTGGACGACCACACCGCCGATTCGCCAACCGCGCCCAAGGACGAGAAGGCAGCACGCGAAGCGATCATGTCGGCCTGGGACAATCCACATGCAAACGCACGGCGGGACGCCGACGAACCGCTGTATGCAAATGTCGGCAAGGTCGGAGGCGTGCTGGAGCTGTACCGTGCCTACAATCGCCCCGGCGTCGGCTTGCAGGCCTACCAGGCGGACTTCGGAGCCGCGCTGGTCGAACCCTCTCCCCAGGGCTTTGGTCGCAACTATGTGGGCTACTGGGAAACCCGCAACCTGCGCATGGTCGCCAACATCCGCGAAGTGCTGGGCCAGCGGCCGGGAACGCGCCTGCTGGCCATCGTTGGCGCTTCGCACAAAGGCTACTACGAGGCCTACCTCAACATGATGCACKACGTGCATCTGGTCAGCTCGGACGAAGTGCTGCTCTGAGAGAGGAACGCTAGCTGCGGTATCATGGATGGGGCTGTCCACTGGAAGGAACCGTTATGAAGAAATGGATCCCCGCCGCACTCGCGGCATTCGGCTTGGCCGCGGCGCTGCAGGCCGCTGCTTGTGACCTCACTCTCGACAACGGCGGCGATCTTGCTGGTGCCGTCGCCAGCGCGCCAGGCAAGAAGATCTGCCTCAGGCCAGGTCAGTATGTCGCCGGCCCGGCGCCCCTGGAGATTCCTGCCGGGACCACCATTGAAGGACTTGGAGCTACCATGGCCGAGGTGGTGGTCTCAGCCTACGGCGCACCACAGAAGGCCATCGGCCTCGGCAGCAACACAATGCTGCACAACTTCACGCTGACGACAGGGGCAGGCGGAAACTTCGGCGTGCTGGCCTACCACCAGGATCGCGTCATCATTTGGAGTCTGGATATCATCGGCTTCCAGATCAGCGCTGGTGTGGTTGGAGGCAATGGCGTGGAAATCTGGGATACGTTCATGCGTGGAAACGGCATTGCCGGCAATGGGACGGCGGATCCCAATCTATGGATCACCGACTCCCGCGACGTCACAATCCTTTACGGACAGCTCACAGGCCGCAAGGATGGCCCAGGGGGCGATGGTGAGATGGCCATATACAACTCCAGCAACGTCATGATTGATGGCGCACGGGTCATCGATTCGGGAGCCAGCGCCATCTATCTAGTGAACTGTGTCGACTGCACCGTCAAGAACTCGGTGATTGAACGACCAGGAGAATGGGGTATCGACGTCGTGCAAGGGTCACACCGATTCCTCGCCGACAACAACTACGTCAACGGCGCGAACTTTGGTGGTGCCGTGTTTGAAACTTCCGGCGGTGCCACCGCAACGTTCCGCTCGAACCGATTTGTTCTCAATCGACGCATGGGCGTGGGCAACTGCAACGGCATCAATGCAAAGGGAGGTACTGCAGGTGTTCAGTCGATCGGCAATACATCCATGCCGTCGGGCGATCTCTGCTCATTCCCCTGAAGCACGGCCAAGGGGGCAGAAGCCGTAGGCCCCTCGTCCCTGCCCGCTTTCCACAGAACGACGCTGGCCACACATATACACGCCAGCGTCACTACCAGCAACACCAATGCCCCGCCCTGCAGAATGGGCAGAACAGCCTGCGCGCGCAGGTCATCGCGCAGCTGTTCCAAGCGCAGGCAGGCCGCCGAGGTCAGGCACCAACCGACCAGAGCAGGAGCAAAGGCGCGGATCGCCGCCGAGTCGCAGAAGTTCATTTGATCACCTGAGGATGTTGGCGTTGGCGCAGTATTCGCCGCGCCCCTCTCACAGGTTGAGATCAGCCGTCGCTGAGGTCGCCGCCGTCCGCCGGCGAGCCCCCGGGCAGTTCGCCGGTTTCGCCCTGCACCTGCACATTGTTGCGGCCCATCGCCTTGGCCCGGTAGCACTGGGCATCGGCGGCGGCGACGGCCTGGTCCACGCTCATGCCGGCGGCAAGCGGTGCGATGCCGATGCTGGCGCCGATCCGCAGCTGGTGCTGGTCCCACGGAATGGACAGGTTGGCCAGGGTATGCAGCAGCTCGCCGCCGATGCGCGCCGCTCGCCGCGGGCTGCACCCGGACAGGATCACCGCGAATTCGTCACCGCCCAGGCGCGCCACCACATCCGAGTCGCGTACACCATGGCGCAATACGCTGGCCACGGCCCACAGCACGGCGTCGCCGGCCAGATGACCAAAGGTATCGTTGACCGGCTTGAACCGGTCCAGATCGATGTACATCAGTGACGCCGCCTGCCCGGTCCGCTCGACCCGGGTGATCGCCTGCTGCAGATGTACTTCGAAGCCGCGGCGATTACCCAGTTCGGTCAGCGGGTCCATCTCCGCCAGGTGCCGTGCCTCGCGCTCGCGTGCACGCTGCTGGGTGTCATCGCGCAGGACCCACACTGCACCACGCACCTGGCCCTCGTCGTCGCGAAGCCAGGCCCGGGTCAGGTCAACCGGCACCACGGCGGTGCCCATCTGCAGCAGCAGATCGGCATGCAGATCCACGGCGTTGCTTTCCGGGTCCAACAGCACGCTGACGTCGAGCTGCGATTGCGGTGCGTATTCGGTGGTCAACGACAGCACGTCCTGCACGAGATGCCCGGCCAGCGACAGCGCTCCATCGCCGGCAAGCATTCGCACGGCGGCCGCGTTGGCATACTCGATATGGCCATCCAGGGCCACGCTGAGTACCAGGTCGGCAACCGCATCCAGGGTGATGCGGCTACGCTGCTCGCTTTCGAACAGGCGCTGCTCGCTGCTGCGCTGGGCGCTGACATCCTGGATCTGCGACACGAAATGCAACGGTTCACCGCGCTCATTGCGTACCAGCGATACCGACAGCCGTGCCCAGATGGTGTTGCCCTCACGGCCCAGGTAACGCTTTTCGAGGTGATAGTGCGTGCGTCGCCCCGCCAGCAGGTCCTGCACCAGGGCCAGGTCGGTCTGCAGATCGGCCGGATGGGTCAACCGCTGGAAATCGACCTGCAGCAGTTCCTCCCGCGTGTAGCCGAGAATGCGGCACAGCGCATCGTTGACATCCAGCCAGCGCCCTTCCAGCGACACCAGCGCCATGCCCAGTGCCGC
>NZ_JBFRFE010000305.1:0-5009 GCF_052114665.1 Stenotrophomonas sp. 2YAF22
GGCATGTCGTGCGTCGGCTATCATCAGCCCGTGGATATATCCGGCCTGCTGCTGCGACTGATGCTGCTTCTGACCCTGGTGCTGAATGCACCGGCGTTGGCGCTTGCCTCGGGCGGGGTCAACGGTCAGGCCGGCGATGGTCATTGCGGTGCGCCCCACGAGAGCGCCAACACTGCGATCTCTGCCGCGCCCGCCTGCTGCGATGACCAGGACGCAGGTGCGTGCAGCAGCGAGGTTTGTGAGTGTGTGCAGCCCAGTGTGGCCATGCTGCCGCCGGCGCGAAGCCTTGCTGCATGGCCGCTGCGTGCAGTGCCCGGCGAGGCGCTGCGACCCGGTCATCCGGCGCCTGCGCTGCCTCACCTGATCCGTCCGCCGATCGCCTGATCGCGCGCAGGCATTGCATGCCTGTCGTCCTGCAGTATCCCCCTCATCAACTGACCCACGCGCATCCGTCGTGTGGGTGGCAGGCGCTCGCGCCTGCGATTGCAAAGGACAACCTGACACATGAACCGCACGCTTTCCCTGAGCCTGTTGCTTACCACCGTTCTGCTGGGCAGCGCCTGCGCGCGCGCCTCCGAAGAAGCCGTGTCCTCGCCCGCAGCCGCCACCGAAACTGCCTCGGCGGTCGCGGTCGCGGTCGCGGTCGCGGTCGCGGTCGCGGCTGGGCCGACGATCGATCCCGAACTGCCGCTGGCCATCGTTCACAAGACGGCCAGTTGTGGTTGCTGTGGCGTGTGGGCCGACCACCTGAAGGCTGCCGGCTTCCCGGTTGAGATACGCGACACCGATGACATGCATCCGGTCAAGCAGCGCCTCGGCGTACCGGCCGGCAAGGCGTCCTGTCATACGGCTGAGATCGATGGCTACGTGGTGGAAGGCCATATTCCGGCCAGCGACATCAAGCGCCTGCTGACGGAACGGCCGACGGTGCGTGGCCTGGTGCTGCCCGGCATGCCGGCCGGCTCGCCGGGCATGGAAATGCCGGATGGCTACGTGCAACCGTACACCGTCGAGCTGGTGCGCACCGACGGCAGCACCGAGCCCTTCGCCCAGCACGGCCAGGGAGGCTGACAGTCAGTGGCGGTGCCGGTCGGTCTGACCGGCACCCTTCCACGCGGCCTGTGTAGAGCCGAGCCCACGCTCGGCTGCTTTCTGCCTGCAAGCGGAACATCGGCTCGGCTACAGGATCAGCGGGCCCCGGCCGCTTCCTTGGCCAGCTGCGCGTCGAACTTCTTCTCGGCCTCATCCGCATAGGCCTTGCAGGTCAGGGCCTTGGCACCGGCCTTGGCACCAGCGCTGTAGTTCCAGTTGCTGGCACCAGGATGCGGGGTCAGCAATTCGTCGCAGGGCAGCGCCCGCACCGTCGCGAAGCTGCGCTTGTAGTCCTCGATCAGGCGCGGATAGCGAGGGTTGTCCCTCAACTGGTAACCCGGTGYGCTCAGGCTGTCAGCGTAGGCGATGCGCACCGGCGTGCCATCGCGGGTGTCGGTCCAGGTCCAGGCGGTACTGCCCGGCGTATGGCCCGGCATGAAGTGCGCGGTGAAGTCGATGCCGCCCACCGTGACCACTTCGCCATCCATGATGATGCGGTCGGCGTTGGCCGGCGGATAGGTGATGCCGTCGCCGAAGTGCAGGTCGTTGCTGCCCCCGCGCGCCAGCAGCACCGCCGATTCTGCATTGGCCACGATCTGCGCACCGGTGCCGCGCTTGAGCGCAGCAACCGGGCCGGCGTGGTCGGCGTGGGCATGGCTGAGCAGGATCAGGCGCAGGTCCTGCGGCGCAACACCGCGCACTTTCATGTTGCGCAGCAGGTGGTCGGCCATCTGCGGCATGCCGCCATCGAGCAGCACCGCGCCCTGCGGCGTCTGCACCAGCAGCGCGGTCAGGTCTTCGGTGCCGATCTGCCAGGTGTGGTCGGCAATCTGCAGCGGCGCCATCGGCTGCAGCCAGGAGGCATCCACGGTGTAGGCACGCAGCTGCGGCAGCGGCGGTTCGGCGGCAGAAGCCGCAACGGGAAGCAGGGCAGCGAGCGTGATGGCGAGGGTCTGCAGGCGCATGGGAGGACACCGATGAAGGAGGCCCAGAAACTAGCATGGGCCTCCTTCGTCGCGTCACGCATAGATTTCATGGCACCCATAAGGGCGCCATGGGCCCGTGCGGCAACGCCAGTGCAGCGTCATCTACTGTGGCCCTGGTGACGGACAACGGGATTGTTCGCCGCTTCCGGAAAGTGAATCCACGATCACCCTCTGCCGCGCACACTCGGCCGCAGATAGGCTGCAGGGCAGCCATCGGGGAGAGTGACCATGCACGTGCTTCTGGTGATCTTCGGCGGGTTCCTGCTGCTGGGCGTCTTCGCCCTGTTCGGCAGGCTCTGGAGCACCGGCAGCTCGCAGCTGCCCACGGCGCTGTTGGCCTTCATCGGCACCTGGCTGCTGGTGTCGGTGGCCAATCTGTGGGTGGGGATCAGCCGGGCGGGCTATACAGTGCGCGAGGAGTTGCCGATCCTGCTGCTGGTGTTTGCCGTTCCGGCGCTGGTGGCCGGTGTCATTTTCTGGCGGCTGGGCCGCTGAAGCGAGGATCCGCGATGCCGGCATCACCCCGTCTTCCTGCCCTGCGTCGCCGCGACGGCCATCATGCGCGGGTGACCTACGAAGAACTGTTCTTCGATCTGGTCTACGTGTTCGCCGTCACCCAGCTCAGCCACCACCTGCTGCACCACCTGGGCCTGCTGGGCGTGCTGCAGACGCTGGTGCTGTGGTTTGCGGTCTGGCTCGGCTGGCAGTACGCGTGCTGGGTCAGCAACTGGTTCGACCCGGAGGCGCCTCGCATCCGCGGCCTGATGTTCGTGACGATGCTGCTGGCGTTGCTGATGTCTTCGTCCATCCCCGAAGCCTTTGCCGGACGCGCGTGGATATTCGCCGGCGCCTACGCCACGATGCAGGTGGGGCGGACGCTGTTCGTCCTGCTGGAAGTAGGGCGCGCACACCCGCTGGCCGCCAATTTCAGGCGCATGCTGGCCTGGGTCAGCGTGTCGGCCTGCTTCTGGCTGGCCGGCGCAGCGGTCGAAGGCAATGCGCGGCTGGCGCTGTGGGCGCTGGCCGTCGCCTGCGAATACATCTCGCCGATGTTCGGCTTCGCGTTTCCCGGCCTCGGTCGCTCGCGTACCCGCGAGTGGACCATCGAAGGTGGGCATCTGGCCGAGCGCTGCCAGCTGTTCGTGATCGTCGCACTGGGTGAGACGCTRCTGGCAACCGGCGGCGTGCTGAGCGAGGTGGAGCAATGGAGTGGCGCGGTGGTGTCGGCAGTGCTGGCGACCTTCGCCGGTACGATCGCGATGTGGTGGCTGTATTTCGGCATCTCCAGCCGGGACGCTACCGACACCATCACCCGTTCCGACGACCCCGGTCGCATCGGCGCCTATTTCCACTACGTGCACGCGCTGCTGATCGCCGGCATCATCGCCACCGCCGTCGGCAATGATCTGGTGATGGACGAGCCGGAGGCGGCAGTGACCCTGCCGTATGCCGCGATGCTGGCGGCGGGACCGTTGATCTACCTGCTGGGCAGCGCACTGTACAAGCGGGCGGTCTACGGCCGCGTGCCGCGTTCGCACCTGGCGGGGGCGGCGGCGCTGGTGGTGCTCGGTTTCGTGCTGCCATGGATGCACCTGCTGGCCGCAGGGTGGCTGACAAGCATCGTACTGCTGGCGGTGGGGCTGGCCGATACACGGCTGAAGCACCGGCATCTGCTGCGGGACTGACCGCCTGTCAGGACGGTGCCTGACAGGTCGCGACGGATCGAACTCAGCCCCGTCCTATGGGGAGGGGGGCAGGGCGTCGATAGCCTCGTGATCCCATCACCGGCCCTTCCACGAGAGCGCCGCCCCGACGCTGTGCGCCGGGCCGCCTCCTGCTCCCCCATGCACTGGTTTCCCTCCCTTCCACCGCTGTTACGCGGCCGCAGCTCCTTCGACGGCGAAGACTGCGACGTCAGTGCGCTGCGCCGCTACCAGCATCGCGTGCTGCTGTGGGGCGGCTGCCTGCTCAGCCTTGCCATCGTGGCCGGGGTGGTCGCGCTGGTGCTGCTGCACGCCAGCGGCTTCCAGACACGTCGTCTGGAAGGGCTGCAGCGCACCCATGCCGCAGTCGAGGCGCATCTGGTGGCGGCGGACGCGGCACACCAGCGCATGTTGAACATGGCCGAGTATGCCTGGCGACATCGTCCGGACAGCGACGTCGCCACCCGGCTGGCAGAGCGGCAGCGCTACCTGGCCGGTGGTCAGCGGATGATCGTCAGTGCCGGGCCCGAAAGCGCTCCGCAGATGGTGCTGGGGGTCGGGACCGACACCTGGCCCCTTGCCCGCTTGGACCGCTATCTCACATTGGCCCATTCGCTGTCGGTGATCCGCAGGCTGAGCACGCCACAGGGAGAACCGGATACGGCTGCCAGCGGCTTCTTCTTCGATCCCAGCCACCAGTTCCTGGTGCTGGGGGACGGCTTGACCGAACAGCGCCTGCTGGCTGCCACCGGGGCCGGCCATCGTGCGGGATTGTTCCGGTACCTGCAGCTGCTGTCGACGCCCTCCGCAGCTGCTGTGCCTGGCACGGCCAGCGACATGCAGATCACCTTGGTGCGCCATCCTGTGAGCGCCGCACCTTCGATTGCGGTGCGGCTTTCGGCGCACGACAAGGGCGGTGCGATCGGTACATTCGTGACCCTGGAACCGACAGATCGACTCGCACGGGTGATGGCGGTTGCAGATCGCGGCACGTCATTCGTGTTGACCGCTGATGGCCGTGTGGTTGCCGGCACCGCGGATGCCACCGGATTGCCGCTGGGCAGCGCAATGCGTGCGCTGCGTGCTGGCAGGCAGGGCGACGAGTCCGTGGTTGCATTCCGGCAGGGGCCGCGCTTCTACCAGGCGTTGCGTGTTGCCGGCACCGACTGGCTGCTGGTGAATACCTATTGCGTGGGTGACATCGCCCAGGATGGCAGGCGCCTGTACG
>NZ_JBFRFE010000306.1:0-4992 GCF_052114665.1 Stenotrophomonas sp. 2YAF22
GCTATGGCACACCGCACCAGCATGATGACGACCACAGCGATGGCGAAACCCGTGATGATGATCACTGGGAGAGCGAACGCAACCTCGGCATCGCCGCGCAGGGCCGCGCTGCAGTGGAGAAGCTGATGGCGGTATGGACAGCAGCAGGCAGTGGGCGCGTGCTGGAGGCGATTGAACAACGCGAGCATCCACTTCCGGACCCGGAGCCCGGCCAGGTCTGGTGGCTGGGACAAGACGAAGCAGAGGAACAGTCGTCGTAGCGTCGTGCCTGGCGGGTGTTGCAGGCAAAGAAAAAGCGGGCCGAAGCCCGCTTTTTCATTTTGGCGTGTCAACCAAGGTTGACACCTACCGTAATCGACCTGCGGTCGATTACTCGGCGGTGGCGCCTTCGCCTTCCTCGACGGCCTTCATCGACAGGCGGATACGGCCCTGCTTGTCGACTTCCAGCACCTTGACCTTGACCACATCGCCTTCCTTCAGCACGTCGCCGACCTTCTCGACGCGGTCGCTGGAGATCTGCGACACGTGGACCAGGCCGTCCTTGCCCGGCAGGATGGTGACGAATGCACCGAAGTCCATGATCTTGGCGACCTTGCCTTCGTAGATGCGGCCCGGCTCGACGTCCGAGGTGATCTGCTCGATGCGGGCCTTGGCGGCCTGGGCAGCGATGGCATTGACCGAAGCGATGACGATGGTGCCGTCATCCTGGATGTCGATCTGGGTGCCGGTTTCCTTGGTGATGGCCTGGATGGTCGAACCACCCTTGCCGATCACTTCGCGGATCTTGTCCGGGTGGATCTTGATGGTCAGCAGGCGCGGCGCGTAGTCCGACAGCTCCTCACGCGGGGCGGTCAGGCCGTGGGCCATTTCGCCCAGGATGTGCAGACGGCCAGCCTTGGCCTGCTGCAGAGCCTGCTTCATGATCTCTTCGGTGATGCCTTCGATCTTGATGTCCATCTGCAGGGCGGAGATGCCCTCAGCGGTACCGGCAACCTTGAAGTCCATGTCGCCCAGGTGATCTTCGTCACCCAGGATGTCGGACAGGACGACGAAGCGATCGCCTTCCTTGACCAAGCCCATGGCGATACCGGCAACCGGTGCCTTCACCGGCACGCCGGCGTCCATCAGGGCCAGCGACGAGCCGCAGACCGACGCCATCGACGAGGAACCGTTCGACTCGGTGATTTCCGAGACGACGCGGATGGTGTACGGGAAGGATTCCAGCGACGGCATCACTGCCAGCACGCCGCGCTTGGCCAGACGGCCGTGGCCGATCTCGCGACGCTTCGGGCCCATCATGCGGCCGGTTTCACCCACCGAGTAGGGGGGGAAGTTGTAATGGAACAGGAAGTTCTCTTTGTACTCACCGGAGACGGCATCGATGACCTGGCCATCACGGGCGGTGCCCAGGGTGATGGTCACGATGGCCTGCGTTTCACCGCGGGTGAACAGCGAGGAGCCGTGGGTACGCGGCAGGATGCCGGTCTTCACTGCGATCGGGCGGACGGTGTCCAGCGCACGGCCGTCGATGCGGACCTTGGTGTCCAGCACCGAGTTGCGCATGGTGCTGTATTCCAGCTCGCCGAATTCCTTCGACAGCTCGGCCGGGTTCCAGCCTTCAGCGGCCACGCGGCCGGCCAGCGACTCGACCACGTCCTTCTTGATCGCCGAGATGGCGTCGCGGCGCTGCAGCTTGTCACGCACCTGGAAGGCTTCGCCCAGACGCGGGCCGATGGCTTCCTGCAGGGCGCTGATCAGCACGTCGTTCTTGGCCGGGGCGACCCAGGTCGACGGCTTGGTGCCGGCTTCCACGGTCAGCTCGTTGATCGCGTTGATGACCTTCTGCATTTCGCGGTGACCGAAGGTCACGGCGCCCAGCATCACGTCTTCGGACAGCAGCGCGGCTTCGGATTCCACCATCAGCACAGCGTTGGCGGTACCGGCAACGACCAGCTCCAGCTCCGAATCCTTCAGTTCGGTCACGGTCGGGTTGAGGATGTACTCACCGTTCTTGTAACCCACCTTGGCGGCGGCGATCGGACCCTTGAACGGGGTGCCGGCCAGCGACAGCGCGGCCGAGGCACCGATCAGGGYCGGGATGTCACCGTCGATGTCCGGGTTCAGCGACATCACGGTGGCGATGATCTGGACTTCGTTCTTGTAGTCTTCCGGGAACAGCGGACGGATCGGACGATCGATCAGACGCGAGATCAGGGTTTCCTTCTCGGTCGCGCGGCCTTCGCGCTTGAAGAAGCCACCCGGGATACGGCCACCGGCGTAGAACTTCTCCTGGTAGTCACAGGTCAGGGGGAAGAAGTCCTGGCCCTCACGCGCGCTCTTGGCGGCAACGGCGGAGACCAGCAGCACGGTGTCGTCGAACTTGACGATGACGGCGCCACCGGCCTGGCGGGCGATTTCGCCGGTCTCAAGCGTGACGGTGTGCTTGCCGTACTGGAAGGTTTTGGTGATTTTTGCCACGGAGGGTGTCCTTGGGGATGCTGTCTGCGAATGGACCGAGGGCGACCCTTGCCGCCAACGGATGATCGGTCGTTCCGATCTGAAAAAGGTATTGCGGTGCTACAAAACAAAACCGCGGCGCATCGCTGCGCCGCGGGGGATTCGTTGCTTAGCGACGCAGGCCAAGCTTCTCGATCAGGGCCTTGTAACGCTCGACGTCCTTCTTCTTCAGGTAGTCGAGCAGGCTGCGGCGGCGGTTGACCATCTGCAGCAGACCACGGCGGCTGTGGTGATCCTTCTTGTGGGTCTTGAAGTGGCCGGTCAGCAGTTCGATGCGGGCGGTCAGCAGTGCAACCTGGACTTCCGGGGAGCCGGTATCAGCCGAGCTGCGCTTGTTGTCTTCAATGACCTTCTGGGTGTCGATCGACATGTCTTTTTTTCTCTGTGATGCGTGGCCGGCAGGAACGCGCTTTCGCGCACCGCCTGGCTCGCCGTGAACCAACAAATGGATGAAACCCGCCTTCGGCAGGCTGCCGTAAAACGGCCGCGAAATTGTAACGGCCAGGGGGCTTTGGAACAAGGTCCGGGGCTGAACCGGGCTTCTTCGTTCAGAGGTTGAAGCGGCGCTGCGGGGCCAGCAGACCGCCATCATCGACCTGGCCCAGGCCCTGCACCGCCGATCCGGGACCAAACACGGCCACCAGGCCGCGCGGCCAAGAGGGGTCGCGCTGGCGCTGGCCTACGCAGAAGCGCTGGACCTGCTCGGCGTCCAGGTCGACCCGGGGGTACTCGGACAGACCCGCCGCCAGCGGCAGCAGCAGCGCGTCCATGGCGGCCTCGTCCTGGGCTTCCACCAGGGCCCTCAGCTGCTCCAGAGTGACCATCGCCGGTTCGTGAAACGGTTCCACCCACAGGCGCCGCAGGGCGCTGATGTGTGCGCCACAGCCCAGCGTTTCACCAAGGTCACGGGCCAGACTGCGGATATAGGTGCCCGAGCCGCAGGTGACCCGCAGCCGCAGCCGCTCGGGTTGCTGCTCCAGAATCTCGATGGCGTGGACCTTGACCTGGCGCTCGGGCGCCTCGATGACGTCGCCACGGCGGGCCTTCACGTACAGCGGCTCCCCGCCCTGCTTGAGCGCGGAATAGATCGGCGCACGCTGCAGGATGTCGCCAAGCAGCGGCGCGATCGCCGCCTGCAGGGCCTCGGCGCTGATCACGGGCACCGGCCGCTCGAGCAGCACCTGGCCCTCGGCGTCGTCGGTATCGGTGGTCAGGCCCAGCACGATCTCGGCGTCGTAGGCCTTGGCCGAGCCCAGCAGCAGGCCGGCGATCTTGGTGGCCTCGCCGAAGCACAGCGGCAACAGGCCGGTGGCCAGCGGATCAAGGCTGCCGGTGTGGCCGCCCTTCTCCGCACGGAACAGGCGACGGGCGACCTGCAGCGCGGCGTTGGAGCTCATGCCGGTCGGCTTGTCGAGCAGCAGGATGCCATCCAGGCGGCGGAACTGAATTCGGGTCATGACAGGATTTGGTAGAGCCGAGCCATGCTCGGCTGCCGCAGCGCGGCCCGCATGGGCTTCGCGTTGCCGGAATGGAAAGACGCCGGGCATGGCCCGGCGCTACCTTATTCTTCGTCGCCTTCGCGACGCTTTTCGGCTGCCACGGTATCGGGCAGGTCGCGCAGCAGGTTGTCGATGCGCTCGCCACGATCGACCGAGTCGTCGTAGTGGAAATGCAGCTCCGGCACGTGCCGCAGCTTCATCGCGCGCGCCAGTTCCATGCGCAGGCCCCAGGCCAGTTCCTTCAGGCCCTTCACGGCTTCAACCGAACGTTCCGGCATCAGCGCGGTGACGAACACCTTGGCGTGGGCCATGTCGCGGGTGATTTCCACGTCGGACACGCTCACCGAGGGCAACCCGTGCTCACGCACGGCGTTGTGCACCAGGGTGCCGAGTTCACGGCGCAGCTGGGCGGAGACACGGTCGGTTCGATGGAAAGTCTTGGGCACGAGGGACTCTTGATTGAGTTGTCGCCCGACCAACGGTCGGGCGCTACATGTACATGGTAGGGCCCGACCGTTGGTCGGGCCACCGCACAGCATTACAGGGTGCGCGGCACTTCGATACGCTCGAAGCACTCGATCTGATCACCCGGCTTGACGTCGTTGTAGGCCTTCACCGCGATACCGCATTCGGTACCGTTACGGACTTCCTCGACGTTTTCCTTGAAGCGGCGCAGCGATTCCAGCTCGCCTTCGAAGATCACCACGCTGTCGCGCAGGACGCGGATCGGCTTGTTGCGCTTGACCACGCCCTCGATGACCATGCTGCCGGCGACGGCACCCAGCTTGGAGCTGCGGAAGACGTCGCGGACCTCGGCGATACCGATGATCTCTTCGCGGATCTCCACGCCCAGCAGACCGGAGGCCACCTGCTTCACCTGATCGATCACGTCATAGATGATCGAGAAGTAACGCAGGTCCACGCCGTTGGATTCGATGATGCGACGGGCCGAAGCATCCGCACGCACGTTGAAGCC
>NZ_JBFRFE010000307.1:0-4986 GCF_052114665.1 Stenotrophomonas sp. 2YAF22
GGCTGCTGTTGTCCAATGTCGACCTGACTCTGCATGCCGGTTACCGGGTAGGCGTGGTCGGCCGCAACGGTGCTGGCAAGTCCAGCCTGTTCGCGGCGGTGAAGGGCGAGCTGGAGGCCGACAAGGGTGACGTCGACCTGCCCGGCAAGATCCGCATCGCCAGCGTCGCCCAGGAAACCCCGTCGCTGCCGGATCCGGCGCTGAGCTTCGTGCTGGGCGGTGACGTCGAGGTTGCCGCCGTGCTGGCCGCCGAGGCCGAGGCCACCGCCCGTGAAGACTGGGAAGCCGTGGCCGAGGCGCATACGCGCATGGCCGAGCTGAACGCCTACGACGCTGAAGCGCGCGCCGGCAAGCTGCTGCATGGGCTGGGTTTCCCGGCCGAAACGCACCACCGCGCGGTGTCCTCGTTCTCCGGCGGCTGGCGCGTGCGCCTGAACCTGGCCCGCGCGCTGATGATGCCCAGCGACCTGCTGCTGCTTGACGAACCGACCAACCACCTGGATCTGGACGCGGTGTACTGGTTGGAACAGTGGCTGCTGAAGTATCCGGGCACCCTGCTGCTGATCTCGCATGACCGCGAGTTCCTCGACAACGTCGCCACCCACACCCTGCACCTGCACGGTGGCGGTGCCAAGCTGTATCCGGGCGGCTACACCGATTTCGAGCGCCAGCGCGCCGAACAGCTGCGTCAGCAGCAGATCGCGCACGAGAAGGAACAGGCCGAGCGCGCCCATCTGCAGAGCTTCATCGACCGCTTCAAGGCCCAGGCCAGCAAGGCTGCGCAGGCACAGAGCCGGATGAAGCGACTGGCCAAGCTGGCCGGTACCGAAGCGGTCCGCRCCGAGCGCGAATTCCGCATCGAGTTCGCACCGCCGGCCAAACTGCCGTTCTCGCTGATCCGCCTGAACCACGTCGAGGCCGGCTACGGCAGCGACTCGGTGATCCTGCACAACGTGGGCTTTGGCCTGGAAGCGGGCCAGCGCATCGGCCTGCTGGGCCCCAACGGCGCCGGTAAAACGACACTGGTGAAGACCCTGGTGGGCGAGCTGGCACCGATCGCCGGCGAGCGCGCCGCGCACCCGGACCTGCGCATCGGCTACTTCGCCCAGCACACGGTCGAGTCGCTGCATGAAGGCCAGTCGCCGATGGAGCACTTCCGCGACCTGGCCCCGGATGCACCGAACCAGTCGTTCCGCGATTTCCTCGGCAAGTGGAATTTCCCKGGCGACCGTGCCTTTGAACCGGTGGATGGTTTCTCCGGTGGCGAGCGTGCACGCCTGGCGCTGGCATTGATCGCCTGGCAGCAGCCGAACGTACTGCTGCTGGACGAACCGACCAACCACCTTGATCTGGAAATGCGCGAAGCCCTGGCTGAAGCCCTGGCCGATTTCGACGGCGCGATCGTGATGGTCTCGCATGATCGTCATCTGATCGGCCTGGTCTGTGACACCTTCTGGCGGGTGGCCGATGGCGTGGTCGAACCGTTCGACGGTGACCTCGACGCCTATGCCGCCTGGCTGCGCACGCGCCCGCAGGCGCAGGGCACCAAGGCACGCATGGAGCAGGTGGAGGAGCCGGTGGTGGTCAAGACCGCACCGGTCGCGCAGGTGGTGCAGAAGAAGCCGGTCAACCCGCACAAGCTGGCCAGCGCCGAAGCCAAGGTCGCCGAGCTGGAAGGTGTGCTGGCCGAACTGGACCGGCAGCTTGCCGACTCGAGCAACTACGCCGATGCCACGCGCATGGCCGTGCTCGGTCGCGACCGCGAAGCTACCGCGGCGCAGCTGGAAAAGGCCGAAGCGGCCTGGATGGAACTGCTGGAATCCTGATCGGTAGTGCCGGCCGCTGGCCGGCAATGCGATGCGCCCACAACGATCAAGGGGGTGCCGGCCAGCGGCCGGCACTACCTACGCGCCCTGCGCCTGCAACCACTCTCGGAAGCGCCTGGCTGGCTCACGTTCAGCACGTGAGCGCAGACGGGTCAGCCAGTAGCGGCCCAGTTCCAGCGTGGTGGCAAACGGCTGCAGCAGCCGGCCCTCGGCCAGGTCCGCTTCGAACATGCGCAACGGCAGCAGGGCAACGCCCGCGCCACCGGCCGCAGCCACCGCCAGCGTCAATGACGAATCGAACACCGGTCCGCGCGCTTCCACGCCGTTGGCCCCAGCCATCTGCAGCCAGCGTGGCCATTCGTCGCTGCGGTACGAACGCAGCAGCGGCAAGGCCGCCAGATCGCGGGGGTGCTTCAGCCGTCGCGCCAGTGCCGGCGCGCACAACGGTGCGAACGGCGCGTCCAGGATCGCCGTGCAGGCCYGTCCCTGCCAGTCGCCATCGCCGAAACGGATTGCCAGGTCCAGGCCTTCACCGGCCAGGTCGATGCGGTTGTTGTGGGTCTGCAGCCGCAGTTCGATATCCGGGTGGGCCGCATCGAACGCGGYCAGCCGCGGCAGCAGCCAGCCGGTGGCGAAGGTGCCGACCACGCCGATCGTCAGCACTTCCCGCGCCGGGCCACCGGTGTAGCGGGCGATGCTGGCTGAAATGCGCTCGAAGGATTCATTGAGCACCGGGTACAGGGCTGCTCCTTCCTCGGTCAGCGCCACGCCGCGGGGCAGCCGATGGAACAGGCGGATACCCAGCCGGTCCTCCAGCCCGCGTATCTGGTGGCTCAGCGCCGCCTGGCTGACGCAGAGTTCCAAGGCGGCCCGGGTGAAGTTCTGGTGCCGGGCAGCCGCTTCGAAGGCGCGCAACGCATTCAGCGAAAGGGTGGGGTGCAGCATGGGGACGTGTGAGGCAGGATGATGGCTGATGGTAGCGCCTTGCCATGGGCGTTGGATAAATAAAGGGTTTAATGCGTCATGCATGAATTAATCTCATGACTGACGCTGAAAAAACGCGCTGGTCGCCTTTGCCCACCCTTTCAATAATCGGGACAACTTCCACGAGGATTCCGCATGCTTGCCCGTCGTCGATTCCTGCAGTTCAGTAGTGCCGCAGTCGCGTCCACCCTTGCGTTGCCGCTGCTGGCCCGGGCTGCCGCACCCGCCACCGTGCCCGCCACACCGGTCGATGCCGCCATCGCCGCCGCCGCCGACTTCGCCGCACTGGAAAAGGCGTGCAGCGGTCGACTCGGCGTAACCCTGCTCGACAGCGCTGGTGGTCGCCGCCTCGGCCATCGCCAGGACGAACGCTTCCCGCTGTGCAGCACCTTCAAGAGCGTGCTGGCCGCCACGGTGCTCAAGCAGGCCGAGCGCGATGCGGCACTGCTGGACCGGCGCCTGCCGGTGCGGACCCAGGACCTCCTGGAGCACGCGCCGGTCACCCGCCGCCACGTCGGCAAGGACCTGACCGTGCGTGACCTGTGCCGGGCCACGTTGATCACCAGCGACAACACCGCCGCCAACCTGTTGTTCGCAGCGATCGGCGGGCCGCCGGCGGTGACCGCGTTCCTGCGCGCCACCGGCGACACGATCACCCGCAGCGATCGCCTGGAGCCGGAACTGAACAGCTTCGCCATCGATGATCCCCGCGACACCACTACGCCGGCGGCCATTGCATCGACGCTGCAGCGTCTGGTGCTGGGCAATGCACTCAGGCCTGCCTCACGCCAGCAGTTGGCCGACTGGCTGATCGACAACGAAACCGGCGATGCCTGCCTTCGTGCGGGCCTGGGCAAGCGCTGGCGGGTGGGCGACAAGACCGGCAGCAATGGCGAAGACGCCCGCAACGACATCGCCGTGTTGTGGCCGGTGCAGGGCGGTTCGCCCTGGGTCCTGACCGCCTATCTGCAGGCGGGCACGATCAGCCTCGAACAGCGCGCGGCGGTACTTGCGCAGGTCGGGCGGATTGCAGATGGGCTGATCCGCTGAAGGGCGCTCTGCCGAAAGGAGAGGACACTTTCAGCCGTGTCCGGCTTGCCCGATCCGGATCGAACCCGCATCCTGCGCGCGTTCGATCCACACGGAAGTCCCCCCGATGAGCCATGAACTGGTCTACCTGCTGCTGATCTTCGCGCTGCTGGTCATCCCGCGCGCGCTGCAGCGGTTCAGCCTGCCGGCGCCGCTGACCTGCCTGCTGTTCGGCATCATCGGCATGCTCTGGCTGGGTGACCAGGCGCACGACGCTGTCATCGCACTGCTGGCCACGCTGGGCATCTCCTCACTGTTCCTGTTCGCTGGCCTGGAAGTTGACCTGCAGGCCCTGCGGCGCGGCATGTGGCCGCTGCTGGCGCATCTGCTGATCCGCAGTGCGACCCTGTTCGGCGTCGGCTGGCTGGCCTGGCGTTACGCCGGCCTGCCATGGCAGGCGGCAGGGCTGCTGGCGCTTGCGCTGCTGACCCCCTCCACCGGTTTCATCATGGATTCGCTGTCGCGGCTGGGGCTGAGCGAGGACGAGCGGTTCTGGGTCACCAGCAAGGCCATCGCCGGTGAACTGCTGGCCCTGGCGGCGTTGTTCATCGTGCTGCAGGCTGGCGATCCCGGGCACATGGCGCTGTCCAGCCTGGCCCTGCTGGCGATGATGATCGGCCTGCCGCTGCTGTTCATCGCGCTCGGTCGCTGGGTCGCGCCGCATGCACCGGGCTCGGAATTCTCACTGCTGGTGATGGTGGGCATGGTGGCGGCGTACATCACCTACCTGCTGGGCGTGTACTACCTGGTTGGCGCCTTCATTGCCGGCCTGGTCGCGCGCCTGCTGCACCAGCGAATGCCGCTGCTGGCTTCGCACGAAAACCTGCATGCGCTGCGTCTGTTCGCCTCGTTCTTCGTGCCGTTCTATTTCTTCAACGCCGGCACCAAGGTGCCCAGCGAAGCGCTGAGCTGGGAGGCGCTGGGGCTGGGCATCGTCATCACCCTGGTGGTGCTGCCGCTGCGCATCGCAGTGGTCTGGCTGCAGCGTCGCGTGATGTTCGGCGAGAGCTTCCGCAGCAGCCTGCGCGTATCGCTGGCACTGGCACCGACGCTGATCTTCACCCTGGTGCTGGCCGCGATCATGCGC
>NZ_JBFRFE010000308.1:0-4982 GCF_052114665.1 Stenotrophomonas sp. 2YAF22
GGCGCGGCGCGGTGCGGATCTCGTCCAGCAGCACGTTGATGATGTGCTGCCGCTCGGCGGTGCTTTCGTAGTCCTGCGGCCAGTCGCAGATGCGTTCGGCCACCGCCTGCGCCAGCCGCGAGATGCCCAGCACGCACGGGTCGGCAGGCAATTCGGCGCACAGCGGTGCGGCCAGCACCATGCCCCAGCCGCGCAGGGGGCCATCGATGTGGACCGTATGCGGTTCGGCCGGTGGCATCCAGCCTGCCGAGCCTGGCGCCAGCGACCAGGTGCCATGCGAGGTGCGTGTTGTCAGCAGGCCGCGTTCGACGCAGATCAGCTGCGCGCGGACGTGGTGATGCCAGTCCACTTCTCGGGCCAGTCCCTGCGGGCTGTCGAAGCGGAAGGCGATGACCGGCGGGCCGTCATTGCGCTCGAACCAGTCCAGCGCTTCTTCACGCAGCAGGGTGGCCGGTCCGGGTTCGCCCGCCTTCACGTGGGCTGGGGGTGGCTTGAATGTGACATTCATTGGCTGGATTGTACTACCGGGCCAGTTGGGAGCGCCATTAAGGTGGCGCCTTCACCTGATCCAGCCCACTGCTGCAACACAGCATTTGATGCCAGATCGAATATTTCCATTGAGAAATATTTTTTTTGGAAGAGAATGCTCCCCCATGATCTGTCCTGCAACCACTCCCCCCAGCTTCGGCCTGCTGCTGCGCCAGGTGCGCGACGGCCTGGTCCGCCAGCTCGACGCGTCCATGGCCGAGGAAGACCTCGGCATCGGCTTCACCCACTACATCGGGCTGAAGGTGCTCTCGAACATGGCGCCGTGCACGGCCAACGAGCTGGCCCAGGCCATCGACCAGGTGCCCAGCGCGGTCACCCGCCTGCTGGACAAGCTGGAAGCGCTCGGTTGCGTGCGCCGCGAGCCGCATGCCCAGGACCGGCGTGCGCTGCAGATCGTATTGACCGATGAAGGCCGCGCGCTGTGGGCGCGGTTGAAGCTGCGCGGCGACGCGGTGATGGATTACGCCCTGCGCGATCTGTCCGCCGACGAACGCACGCAGCTGCTGTCCCTCCTGACCCGAATCCGCGATTCCTTGACGACCCCATGAACCCGATCCCGTATCCCACTCTCCGCCGCTCCGGGCGCGCGCTGCTGGTTTCAGCGCTGGCCCTGGCCCTGGCCGCCTGCGCCAGCAGCCGCGGCCTGAACCCGCAGGGCCACGTGCTCGACGTGGGCAGCCTGCACAGCGAACGCACCCTGGCCGACAGCGATCTGAGCGCCGCCGGTTTTCCCGCCCAGGACTGGTGGAAGGCACTGGGCGATGCGCAGCTGGATGCGCTGATCGCCGAAGGCCTGGCCGGCCATCCGAGCCTGGACGCCGCCGACGCCCGCCTGCGCCAGGCACAGTCACAGGTCGGCACCGCACGCGCTGATCGCCTGCCAAGCCTGTCCGTGTCCGGTGGCTACACCGGCCTGCGCCTGCCCGAATCGATGGCCGGCGATGAAATCGGTGGCCACTACGCCGGCAGCAGCCAGGTCGCCTTCGATTTCAGCTACGGCATCGACCTCTGGGGTGGCAAGCGCGCCGCCTGGGAGGCCGCCGTGGACGGCGCCCACGCCGCTACCGTCGAGGCCCAGGCCGCACGCCTGAACCTGTCCACCGGCATCGCCCAGGCCTATACCGACCTGGCCTACGCCTGGCAGCTCAACGACGTGGCCGAAGAAGAGCTGGCGCGCTCGCAGAAGTCGCTGGAACTGACCCGTCAGCGTCGCAGCGCCGGCATCGACAGTGATCTGCAGGTACGCCAGGCCGAAGCCCGTGTGCCGGCCGCACAGCAGCAGTTGCTGGCGGCGCAGCAGCGCATCGATGCGGGACGCACTGCGTTGGCCGCGTTGGTCGGCAAGGGCCCGGACCGGGGCCTGTCGATCGAACGCCCGCGGGCGATGAACCCGCTGGCCCTGCAGCTGCCGGGTGTAGTGCCCAGCGAACTGCTCGGTCGTCGCCCCGACATCGTCGCCGCGCGCTGGCGGGTGGAAGCGGCCGACAAGCAGATCAAGGTCGCCAAGACCCGGTTCTACCCGAGCCTCAACCTGACCGCGCTGGCCGGCGTGGTCGCACCGAATGTCGGTGACCTGCTGCAGAGCAGTTCCAGCTTCGCCTACATCGGCCCGGCGCTGAGCCTGCCGATCTTCGAAGGCGGCAAGCTGCGCGCCAACCTGGCCAACACCGATGCGCAGTACGACCTGGCCGTAGCGAACTACAACCAGGCGGTGCTCGACGCACTGCGCGACGTGGCCGACCAGGTCAACGCGGTGCGCTCACTGGCGCAGCAGGCGCAGTCGCAGCAGCAGGCGGTGGATACCGCACGCGCCGCGTTCGACCTGGCCCAGCAGCGCTATCGCGCCGGCATCGGCAGCTACCTGGACGTGTTGACCGCGCAGTCCACCCTGCTGCAATCGCAGCAGCAGCTGGCCGGCCTGCAGTCGCAGCAGCTGCAGACCTCGGTGCGCCTGAGCAAGGCGCTCGGCGGTGGTTTCCAGCCCAGTGACGCTGATGCCGCACCGCTTGCTTCCCATTCCGATTCCTCGCATTCCTGAAGACRCCTGCCATGAGCCAGACCCAAGACACTGCGGCCCCCGCCGCCCCCAACCGCCGCGGCAAGCTGTTGCGCGGCCTGTTCGTGATCGTCGTGCTGCTGCTGGCGGCACTGGCGCTGTGGTACTTCATGTTCGGCCGTTGGTTCGAAGAGACCGACGACGCCTACGTGCAGGGCAACCAGGTGCAGATCACCCCGCTGGTGGCCGGTACCGTGGTCGCCATCAACGCCGATGACGGCATGCGCGTGGAGCGCGGCCAGCTGCTGGTGCAGCTGGACCCGGCCGATACCTCGGTGGCCCTGCAGCAGGCCGAAGCCAACCTGGCCAAGACCGTGCGCCAGACCCGCGGCCTGTACCGCAGCGTCGAAGGTGCGCAGGCGGACTTGAACGCACGCCAGGTGACCCTGAAGCGCGTGCGCGACGACTTCGCACGCCGCAAGGGCCTGGCCGCCACCGGCGCCATCTCCAACGAAGAACTGGCCCACGCCCGCGATGAACTGGCGGCTGCCGAAGCGGCCGTGGCCGGTTCGCGCGAGACCGTCGAGCGCAACCGCGCACTGGTCGATGACACCGTGATCGCCACCCAGCCGGATGTGCAGGCTGCCGCCGCGCAGCTGCGCCAGGCCTTCCTCAACAACGCACGTTCGGGCATCGTCGCGCCGGTCACCGGCTATGTCGCCCGTCGTTCGGTGCAGGTCGGCCAGCGCGTGCAGCCGGGCAATGCGCTGATGGCGGTGGTGCCGACCGAGCAGATGTGGGTCGAAGCCAACTTCAAGGAAACCCAGCTGCGGCACATGCGCTTGGGCCAGGAAGTGGAGCTGAAGTCGGACCTGTATGCCGGCGACGTCAAGTACAAGGGCCGCATCGATAGCCTGGGCCTGGGCACCGGCTCGGCGTTCTCGCTGCTGCCGGCGCAGAACGCCAGCGGCAACTGGATCAAGATCGTGCAGCGCGTGCCGGTGCGCATCGCCATCGATGCCAAGCAGCTGGCCGAACACCCGCTGCGCATCGGCCTGTCGATGAAGGCCGAGGTGAGCCTGCGCGACCAGAAGGGCGAAGTGCTGCCGAGCGCAGCCGCCAAGGGCACGGTGTTCGACACCGACGTGTATGCCAAGCAGCTGCACGATGCCGATGAGGTGATCCACACGATCATCCAGGGCAACCTGCCGCAGCAGTCCAAGGCGAGCTGAGGTCGGCCATGTCCGCACAAGCTCCAGCTGCGCCCGGCTCTCCGGGCGCACCGGCGGCGCCGGGTGCGGCCGCCGGCTTCCTGCCACCCAGTGTGGCCCTGTGCACCGTGGGCCTGGCGATGGCCTCGTTCATGCAGGTGCTCGATACCACCATTGCCAACGTCTCGCTGCCGACCATCGCCGGTAATCTTGGCGCCAGTTCGCAGCAGGCAACGTGGGTCATCACCTCGTTCGCGGTCAGCACCGCGATCGCGCTGCCGCTGACCGGCTGGCTCAGCCGTCGCTTCGGCGAGCGCAAGCTGTTCGTGTGGGCCACGCTGGCCTTCGTGATCACCTCGCTGCTGTGCGGCCTGGCCCAGAGCATGGGCATGCTGGTGCTGTCGCGTGCACTGCAGGGCTTCGTCGCCGGCCCGATGTACCCGATCACCCAGTCGCTGCTGGTCTCGATCTATCCACGGGAGAAACGCGGGCAGGCGCTGGCGCTGCTGGCGATGATCACCGTGGTGGCGCCGATCTGCGGTCCGATCCTCGGTGGCTGGATCACCGACAACTACAGCTGGGAATGGATCTTCCTGATCAACGTGCCGCTGGGCATCTTCGCTGCGCTGGTGGTGGGCAACCAATTGAAGGGTCGCCCCGAGCACGTCGAGAAGCCGAAGATGGACTACGTCGGCCTGGTCACCCTGGTGATCGGCGTGGGCGCATTGCAGCTGGTGCTCGACCTGGGCAACGACGAAGACTGGTTCTCGTCGATGAAGATCGTGGTACTGGCCTGCGTGGCCGTGGTGGCGCTGACCGTGTTCCTGATCTGGGAGCTGACCGACAAGGACCCGATCGTCGACCTGAAGCTGTTCCGGCACCGCAACTTCCGCGCCGGCACGCTGGCGATGGTGGTGGCCTACGCCGCGTTCTTCAGCGTGGCCCTGCTGATTCCGCAGTGGTTGCAGCGCGACATGGGTTACACCGCGATATGGGCAGGCCTGGCGACGGCGCCGATCGGCATCCTGCCAGTGATCATGACCCCGTTCGTGGGCAAGTACGCATCGCGTTTCGACATGCGCATGCTGGCCACGATCGCGTTCGTGGTGCTGTCGATGACCAGCTTCCTGCGTTCGGGTTTCAACCTGCAGGTGGACTTCAATCATGTGGCCGGCGTGCAGCTGATCATGGGCATCGGCGTGGCGTTGTTCTTCATGCCGGTGCTG